>NZ_JBNWUK010000025.1:0-22068 GCF_050563205.1 Zafaria sp. Z1313 | reverse complement strand
GGGTCTGCTGAAGGTTCGGTTGACTTCCTGACTGCTCTGCGGAGCAGAGAGGATATTCATCATGCCGAAGATCTACTCGGAGGAGTTCAAGGCCAGCGCCCTGGAGCTGCTCGAGCAAGGAATGACCCAGGTACAGGTCTGTAAGGACCTCGGGATGTCCAGGTCCGCGCTGCAGTCCTGGGTAAACGAGAACCGCCTCGACCAGCACGGATTCGAACCCGCCGAGAGCACCGAGGGGAAAGCCGAGCAGGCCAGGATGCTCAGACGGATCCGTGAGCTGGAGCAGGAGAACGAGATCCTGCGCCAGGCCACCGCTTACTTGTCGCAGGCGAATCTGAAGCCCGGGCAGGCCCGCCCAAAATGATGTACCCGCTGGTCCGTGACCTTGCCGCCGCCGAGATTCCGGTGACGGTGACCTGCAGGGTGTTGGGCTTCTCTAAGCAGGCGTTCTATAAGTGGAACGCCCGGCCTGTCAGCGACCGGGACTGGGAGGAAGCCCATCTGATTGACGCCGCCTACGACGTCCACGCCGATGACCCGGAATTCGGGCACCGGTTCATCGCCGATGAACTGCAGGCGGCTGGCCACAGGGTCTCCGAGCGGCGGGTGTGGCGGCTGTGTTCTCAGCAGCAGATCTTCTCCGCCACCGTGCGCCGCGCCAAGCGGGGCGGGGCGAAGCCCGGCCCGCCGGTCTGTGACGACCTGTTGCAGCGGGACTTCACCGCCGAGAGCATCAACACCACGTGGCTGACGGATATCACCGAGCACCGCACCGGTGAGGGCAAGCTCTACCTGTGCGCGATCAAGGACGCCTGCTCAGGACGGATCGTCGGTTACGCCATCGACCGCCGGATGAAGTCTGGTCTGGCGGTGGCCGCCCTCAAGGACGCCGTGGCCCGGCGTGGGGCCTCCAACGTCGCCGGTTGTGTTGTCCATAGCGACCGCGGTAGCCAATTTCGGTCCCGGAAGTTCCAGCACGCCCTGAAGCAGAACGGGCTGGTCGGCTCGATGGGCCGGGTCGGAGCCGCCGGGGACAACGCGGCGATGGAAAGCTTCTTCGCTACGTTGCAGAAGAACGTCCTCGACCGCCGCCGCTGGACCACCCGCGATCAGCTGCGCCTGGCCATCATCCATTGGATCGAACGGACCTATCACCGCCGCCGACGACAGCGTCGGCTCGGTAAGCTAACCCCGGTCGAATACGAAACCATCCACCAAAAGGCCGTCGCCCTGGCGGCCTAAACCATGGAGTCAACTAAACCTTCAGCAGACCCTTTAGCCGGGTGAATCCGTGCGCTGTTGGGTGATATATTCCACCAAGTGCCTTGGCAATTTGTACACGTTCTTGTGACTCGGCTTGGCTCAAAAATCTAGCCTCCGCTTCGGGCCACAGTGCTTCCGCATCCGCCAGCACCTTAACGCGTTCCAGCTGTGCGGGATTTGTGCCACCTTCAGTTCGCCGCCCCTGCGAATGTCAGCGTTGATACCTTCTTTAGCGGCACGGGATACCACCTCATCGACGGCGTCATTCATCAGGAGCTGAAACCGCCCGGCGAGTCGGCGACCATGAGTTGCAGCGTACTGCTCTCGGCCGCCTGTGATGCTGTTGGTCAGCCAACCGCCGTTGCGACCTGAAGCGCCGAGGCCGGCAAACCGGCTTTCTATGACAACTATGTCTAGATTAGGCTGGGCTTTCTTTAAGTAGTATGTGGTCAAAGTCCTGCGTAACCGGCAACGTCTGCGCTGGTATCGCCAGGCAGTGATGGTCTCCTCCGGGGCAGACCGCCTTCGGCGTACCAAAACGAAACATTGCCATTAGCAGCCGATGGTGGTTCGCCTTCAACTCTTTTATCCATGAGGCTTCCTGAGTTGATGCGACGCTGGCGTCTCCCCAAGTCCCTGTAGCACGCGGGTTCTCCTTGTCCACGCTCATCTATGCAGCGGTTCCGCGCAACTCCGGAACCAGGAGTTGGACTCTTCACATGGGGGCAGAGAACAGGTTCCTAGAGGCCCTCTAGGAACCTGTTCCCCAGTCCTTCTGACTACCTTCATGCGCAGTCACGCGCTCGGTCCTGTGTCATCAGTCTTATCAGGCTTTGGCGTCCAAACGTTCAAATGGAACATCGTAGACGTCCAGTCCCCTCTTCCTGTCACGATGATTCCGGATTTGCCTAACAACAATGCAGATCAACAAGATTTGGGTCACGTAGCCGCCAATCGGGTAAAGAATGTTGACAAAGCTCGCGAACGGAATCTGGGCCAGCAGCAAGGCAACAGTGGTGCCGATGACAGCCAGAATCTTAGCCTTCTTGCTCCTGTCCTGCCGTTCGATCCTGTTAATGGCTACCCACAGCAACGGAACCGCGGTGGTGTAAATGCCGGCCAACAGGATGAAAGTGAAAATGATCGCTGAACCTGCGAACATCTGCTGCGCCACTTCCAACATTGGAATTTGCTTATCGTATACATCCCCGATGTTGGCTAGCAATCCGTAGGCGACAACGCCGGTCACTGCCACGAACGTTGCAGCACCAACAAATCCGCTGACCTTCGCCTCGGTGTCGTTCTGGGCCTTGCGGCCTAAGCCCGCCAGGAATGGAACCAGCATTAGGAGGCCCAGGGCGGGGAAAATGAACCCTGAAATCGCCCAGTTTGGAGCTGCTTGCAGGACTTCGATGTTCGGGAGAGTCTCGGCTGATTCCGCGATGCCTTGTGGTTTCATGATAATGCCAGCGGTACCGACTATGAGCGCTAGTGCCACAATGATAGGACCGACTTTCGACACCACGGCAACCAGACCGTCGAGGCCCAACATCACCGTCAGAAGCGCCGCGATAGCCATCGCGAAAATGCCTACCTGATTATTCCACCCCAGTTGCTGATTCAGGACCGCGCCCGCACCCGACAGCATCACTGCATACATGGCGTAGAGGAATGCAGGGGTGGCGACTCCAAAAAAACCTCCAATATATTTTCCGCAGTAGTAGGTAAAAATGTCGTTGGCAGATTTCAGTCGCAAGTTGGAGGCATCACGAAGGACGACCGTGCAGAAATAGACGTAGAAAGCAAGAGTGATTACCAATGCCCCGGCGGCACCTGCTGCTCCATAGGACGAGAAGTACTGCATCGATTCTTGACCGGTTGCGAAACCCGAGCCAATCAAATAGGCGATCATTGCACCCATGAACATCGTAACTGTGCCTGCTCGGACCCTCTTCTTGGTCTTTTGTAAACTCGTCATTTTAACTCCCTTGTTATGTTTGTGGTCTCAGTGCCCTGCATGTTGTGTCCAATTACGTCGTCAACCTCGCCCCACGGACGAATCACGCCTTTTAGCGCCTGGACGGGAGGAGCATGCCGGAACATTGGTTTCTGTGAGCGCCTAGGGTTATGGCCAGCATGACTAGCACCGCGAGGAGGGCCAGGAAGCGCTCCCGTGACTACGGCTGGAACACTGGCCCCGATGCAGATAAGGTCCACTCCGGTGAAGCGCCGCGTCCATGCCACTGGACAGTGGGTCCCAGTGACCAGGAAGCCTACTATCGGCCTCTTCCCCTGCCAATCGGGTGAGGATATCTGTCCTGTCGTACGTGGATCCGCCTCGGTAGTGGTTAACGGCTTAGCGCGTATGTGTCCTGGTGGAGAGCGGATGGTTTGCCTTCGATCACGTCCGCCAGCATCTCTGCAGATCCGCACGCCATGGTCCAGCCGAGGTGACCGTGGCCTGTATTGAAGTAAAGGTTCCGCTGCTTCCCCGCCCCGATGATGGGCGGGCCGTCTGGGGTCATGGGTCGAAGCCCAATTTTGTATGTGGCGCGGTCGTAGTCCAATGCGCCGGGGAACAGTTCCTGTCCTGCCTTGACGATATTACTGAAGTCCTTGCGCGAGTGGGCAAGGGAGTAGCCGGAGAATTCCGCCGTGGCTGACATCCTCAATTGGTCCCCAAATCGTGACCAGGCCACGAGGGATTTTTCGTCAATGCCTCCTAGCCTGGGCGCCACAGCCCCTGCATTTACTGGCGCTGTTATGCTGTATCCCTTCGCGGGATAAACGGAAAGGCGCGTTCCAGCTGTTCGGGCCAGTCGAGCGCTGGCCGGACCACCGGCCAAAATATAGCCGTCGGCTAGGAAGTCTGACTCTTTGCTGCTAAGAGCGGTCACCCGGTCACCGTCTTTGCGGATAGCCTTTATAGCCGTGTTGAACGTGAACCTAACGCCCATTTCCTCGCAGCGTTTGCGGATTTCCGAGGCATACAATGTAGGGTCTCCGCTACCGTCAGTGACGGCGTGAACGGCTCCCACAAAGGAGGCCCGGCTGGTGGCCAGTGCCGGTTCCAGGTGCAGCAATTCATCTCTCGACACGACGTTCTGTTCTTGGCCATGATCGCGCATGATGCGCCCGCGCTCGACTGCCCGCCGCAAACCCATTTCGTCACGGTAGAGGTATAGGACGCCGCCGACCGTTGGTTTAAAATCCATCTCCTCCTCTTTGACGATCTCGTTGAAGACCTGCTGGCTGCGCTGAGCGAGCCGCAATTTCGCCAAGGTGTTGGTACTGGCTCGGGAAGAGGTGCATTCCCGCAGGAACTTCAATCCCCAGGATATGAACTCTGGATCGAAACGCGGTTTGACCCTGATTGAGGTATTAGCTGAGAACAAGGACTTGAGGAGTTCCATGGGCGCAGCGGGTGAAGCCCAAGCGAAAGAGTGGCCGGGTGCAATGAGCCCCGCGGTTGCGGCACTGGTCATTCGAGTCTCTCCAGCCTCGCGGTCTATGACCTGAACCTCGTGCCCGCGGCGGGCCAGTTCGTAGGCTGTGGTCACTCCGATGATGCCAGCCCCGACGACGAGGAGCTTCATTTTCCACCCCTAGCGTCCCCAGACGCTCTCTCCTGAAGGTGGGCGATCGCCTGCACCTCCACCAGGAGGCGCGGGTCCAGCAATTCTGTAACTACTGTGGCCCGAGAAGGCCGATGACCACCGAAACCGGCCGACCAGGCGGCGTTGAAAGCGCCCCCCAAGCTTGCTTCCTTCAAATAGACAGTGCAGGAAACGACGTCGTCAAGGGTCGCCCCATAGGCGTCGAGGACGCGGGCGAGCCGTGACAAGGAGTGCAGGGTTTGGGCTGTGACATCCCCTTCGCCGTGGACGGTGCCATCATCCGTAAAGGACACCTGCCCTGAAACGTAGACGATGTCACCTGCACGTGTCGCTGAGGGATAGGGCATGTCAGTTGTGGTGATGCCGTCTACATCAACCGTAGGGGCGGAGCTGGAAATTGAAGTCATGGATCTCTTCCTGATGCGAAAAAGGGCAAAGGGGAACTGAACATCCTTCGGAGGTCGATTACCCTGCTGAACGCCGTATGCAGTTCCGGCTTGGCGCCGCTTACCACCAACCGTAAGGTTGGGTGTGATTTAAGTCATTGGATTATTCGCTCCACTTTTGACTAATTTCTAGCTGTCGAATGTACGAAACAACCAGCGGAGAGTGATGGCGGTGGAAAGTGGCACCAGGAACGTGACCGGAAACCTGACTCAGGCTCTAGCGCAACAGATTGCGAGTGAAACCACCGCCATTGTCGGCTTCAACATTGTCATTACAGACGCCAACGGCATCGTGCTCGGCAGTGGCGACATGAGCCGCGTTGGCACCCTCCACGAGGCTTCCCTGGATGTTGTTCGCACCCGGTTACCAGCCACACACTCAGCGGCGGAAGCCAGTGCTCTGCACGGTGTGAAGCCTGGAGTCACCCTGCCCATCCTGCTCAACGGGCACTTGATTGGCACTGTTGGAATTACCGGCTCACCAGCGAAAGTTACCCGTTTCGGCCTTTTGGTGGAACGCCAGACGGAAATTCTGCTCCATCAGGCATCGCTCCTGCGCACGGGCCTCCAACATCAACGCGATCTTGAAGACCTCGTCCACGAAATTCTTGCCTTCGATCCTGAAATAACTGAAGCCGTAGCCCTCCTGAATCAAGCTCGAGAGCAAGCGGTTGATCTAACGGTGAGCAGAGTGGGGATCGCCGTCCAAATTAACGGCCGGAGCTCCATCCCAACCATAACCACTGAGTTGCTGCCCCGTGCCCTGGTGCTGCTCCGCGAGAGCTTCCCGCACAAGCACACCATTGCCGTTTCGATCGCGGCCAACCGGTATGTCGTTTTTGCGCACCCAGACGGAGATGGAATCCCGGGCATTGCGCAGCAGGCCCGGCACTGCCTTGAGCAGTTTCACGCCCATCTAGCTACCGATGTCGAGATCGGAATCGGAACTGAGGGCGTAGATCCGGCCGGGCTACGAAGCTCCTACGAAGACGCCGTCGATTCCCTCCGGCTGGGTCGGCGCCTGATGCATGGATTTGAGCGTGTTACCACCATCGATCAAGTCCGCATTGAGCAGCTGCTCTCCAGTGTAAGCCTGCGCGTGAGGCGCCGTTACGCGACTGCCGTCGCCGCAGGGCTCCTAACTCGGGGCGACTGGCCAACAATGCGGTCCACCGTGGTGGCCTGGTGTGAAAGCGGATTTTCCCTGGTAGGAGCAGCACGGCGCCTGCACGTCCACCGGAACACTCTGATTCACCGCCTGGAAAAAATTGAGGAGCTCCAAGGTTGGAGCGAACGGTCGGGTCAGGCGTACCTAGCCCTGTATCTCGCTTGCAAGGCCAGTGAATTCGAAGTCGACAAGTCACAGGCTGAGTAAAGCTTCAGCGTAGGAAGACCGCGAGCGCGACTACCTCATCAAGCGCATAGACAGCACCTACCGGTGGAATTGGCCGGGCGCCGGGTACTCGGCGATCACCATAAACGGGAATCGCGATACTCGGCGCCCAACGCCCTGGCGGTGCTCAGCGACGAACGACCGCTCACGCTAATCAATCAGAGGCTATCCGCGCCCACGTGCGAGACGACAACCCGGCCGAGTACGTTCCCCGTCCCGAAGGGGATGGGGCTGTACTCGTTCACGTGACCAATAAAAGGGGGTTGTGTGATTAGTAATGCTGCCCAAAGACGGGTCCTCAAAGGCTCCGGTCTGTGAACCAGCGCATGGGCCGCTAAGGCGCCCGCTGTGTGTCCACCTGCGACAATGGCACCGCAAAAGAGACCGTGGCAGCGATCATCGTGCTGGCGGCCATGAGAACCACCTTCTGCCGATTGCACTGGGCCGCAGAGCCCGATACATCACCGTCCAGCAGATTATCGAGGCGGAAGCCGACGACGCGGCAACTAGTCGGAACAGTCGCTGCCGGCCGGGGATACTGCACCATGGTGGAAGCCCGGAACACATTGCCGGCCAGATTTAATCTGTAGTTTCGCTGCGGTGCTGCAGAGATTTTCACGAGCACGAAGAGCATCGCCACTGCTTTTCCCGGCATTTTAACCAAGGGGCATGAGCTGCAGCGGGCAGCGTGAGGCAGAGGCCTGGCTCCTTGAGCAATCATCGCTTTGGCCGATTCTTCCGCAGTGGTCTCACGACTGCACCAAGATCAGCTGGCCGAGAAAAATTCGAAGTACGGGTGTCTACGATGGCGGGACCGAGGTGCGGCACGAGCCCGACGTTCTCCAGCAATCCTGGTGCGTTATCGTCGAGCTGGGCATTAGTGAGGGCGGCCTTCACGCTGAGTTCGCCGGCACCAAATCGACCGTGACGAACGCCCCTGGCTCACAACCCCTGAAAGCACTGAACTGGCCAAAATCAAGCAGACGAATCCGCGAGCCGGAACGGAAGGAGATCCTCAAACGCGTGCCCAAGTTGCTGGAAAAGGACCGCCTCTCGCGTGTTCCCAGAACTGTGCCTATCGATTTCTCCGTCACGCCTGCGGCGCCGTCGATGTGGCGTTTCAAATATGCCGTGCTCAGTCCCAGTCGGGACGCGACGGACGTTTTGCTTTCGCCTGCCTCGAGCATCTGTCGCACCTTAGCGTCGCGTCCGGGATGCCGCTTCGGCGTCTTGCTCAGCTTTCGCTAGGATCGCGTCAGCCCGCTCCCCTGCCCGTTTGCTAGCACCGGCAACGGCCCTCACGACAGGTGGTAATTCGAAGCTTCCGATACGCCTGGCTTGATTTGACGTGATGAACCGCATCATTTTCATCAGCTGCTCGGCAGGGTTGGCTCCTCCACACCTAGCTGGCCGGGAATCAAGTGCCGGTGAGGAGAGGACAGGCCAGGACGAGAGCCGCGCAGATTGCCCATAACCGCCAAGAATCGAGTGCTTCTATTAGTCGGATTGCGGAACTTGTGCGGAAAGAGCCCGTCGAAGTACTGACTTTCTCCAGCTTTTAGAAGTCGGGCGCGTGATCCATAGTGCAACTGCATCTGTCCCTGCAGGACGAATACGCATTCATCACCCTCGTGGAAGGACATTTCACTCCGGGTTGCGCCGGGCTCCAGGGTGACTTCCAAGACTGTAAATTGTCCATCAGGTGGCTGAGGAACAAATCGGTACGTCACACCCTCCGAGGGGGACGTCAGTATTCTTTCCGCTTCATATTCGTGAATATTCTCGGGCTCGGGCGCGAGCAGCTCGGCTTCATCTTCTCTCAAGAAGTCTGTGAGGTTGACTGAGAAGTACTCGAGCACACGAGTCAACCGCCCGATGGTCAGATCTGACTTACCGTTTTCCACGAGCGAGATGAACCCGACTGAAAGTCCTGCGCCAGCAGCCAAATCTGAGATGGTCACACCCTTAGCGAGACGATACTTCCGCAGACGCGCGCCGATCTCTGCCGGAGTAAAGACATGCATGGCGCTCCTTTAGGGGGTAGAGGAACGAGCTCTACCCGAGGGCAGGTCGTTTGTTTCCAATCCTAACGAACGAAAAGTCGGCAACTTGTGCAAGTACGAGAACCCCATCTAAAACAGTGCTATGTAACAACTCCGTAACGAAAGCACCAATCGATTGACCTGACTCCATCGCTTCCGAAGGATTGAACGAGCATGAACATTCAATTTTTTGAAACTCGGCAGCGGTGCCGACAATCCATTTTAAGAGAGACCAGGAACAAGATGACACGAATAAAGTCCTTCGATACCGATGTAATTGTCATCGGGCTGGGAGCGTGGGGATCCTCGACTCTCTGGCGGTTGGCAGAACGTGGGGTGAGGTGTATTGGTTTCGAACGCTACGGCAACTCTCACGCCCTTGGTTCCTCTCATGGCTACACGCGGCTTTTCAGGGTTGCCTGCCAGGAACATTCCGGCCTTGTCGATATGGCGCGAAAGTCCCGGGACCTGTGGAAGGAGCTCGAGACAGTCTCTGGGAATCCGCTGCTCTTTGAAACGGGGGCTTTAAATGTTGGGGATCCGACCAGTGACATGGTCGCCGGAACGATTAGGGCTGGGGCGAGCTCCAACGTGGCGGTCGAGCAGCTCACTCGCGATGAGATTCAAGATCGCTTCCCCGCCTACGTGACCATGAGTCCTGCAGAGGTTGGGGTTTGGGATCCGGAAGCAGGCATCGTCGACCCTGACCTGGGCGTTAAGGCAGCCAATGATGCTGCGATCAAGGCTGGGGCCCAAGCCTTCTTCGACGCGCGAGTCACGAACATCGAACTGGTCGACAACGGGGTCGTGGTCACCGTAGCCGATCGCACCTGGACGGCCCGTCAGGTCATCGTCACCGCCGGGGCTTGGCTCGGCAAGTTGGTACCGGGACTGCCACTGGAGGCATTGCGCACACCTATGCAGTGGTTTGAGTCCAAGAAGGGGCCCGATGACCCAGAGTTTGCACTGGAGAAGTTTCCTGCCTTTATGCGCCGGGTGAAACCCGGCGTCGGCATCTGGGGGCATGGCAGCGCCCTCGGAGAACCCGTCAAAGTCGGACTCTGGCTGGATGAAGGCGCATTCGACCCTACCGATCCCGACGAGTGCGACCGCGGGATCAACCCCGTCCGGGACTGGAGCGTTCTCTCGGATGCCATCTCGACCCTGTTCCCCGGACTAAACCCAACCCCGGTCCAATCGCGGCCCTGCATGGTGACCATGTCCCCAGACGGTCAGTTCCTCATTGGTCGGCCTGATAACGACCCTCGCCTTATCGTCGGTGGCGGCTGCAGCGGTCACGGCTTCAAGCACGCCACCGGTATCGGTGAGCTGCTTGCTCAACTCGCTACTGGGGAATCCCTCTATCTCGATGCGGCCTTCGTCGACCCCAACCGATTTGACAACGTGTCTAACAGTATCGACAACCTCACTAAGGAGTAGGCGTAAGAGCTAGGTGTACTGACCGGACACGTTGGTCAATCGTGAGAAGGGCGGCTGGTTGCTGCAGGCTGTGTGGGGCCGGTGATGGTTGTAGTAGTGCAGCCAGCCGTCGAGTTCGCCGCGACGCTCCGTCTCGGAGGTGTAGCAGCGGGCGTAGGCCCAGCCGTCGGCCAGGGTGCGGTGGAAGCGCTCGATCTTGCCGTTGGTCTGCGGGCGATACGGCCTGGTCCGTTTGTGCCTGATTCCCAGCTCGGCGCAGGTGTCGCGCCACAGGTGTGAGCGATAGGCGCCACCGTTGTCCGACAGGACCCGCTCGACGGTCACCCCGCGGGCGTTGAACCACTTGACGGCCCTGGCCAGGACCGCTGTGGCGGTGTGGGCTGTTTCGTCGTCGTGGATCTCGGCGTAGGCGACGCGGGAGTGGTCGTCGATGACGGTGTGGACGTAGGCCTTGCCCATCAACGGGTCGTAGTGCTTGTTCTTGGGCTTGTCGGGTGTGGCTGCGCGGTTCTTCTCGCCTTGTCGTCGGCCGACGTAGCGCCAGCCTCCGCCGTCTGGGATGTTGCCGAGCTTCTTCACGTCGACGTGCAGCATCGCCCCGGGGTGGTCGTGCTCGTAGCGACGAACAGGCTCTCCAGTGGCACGGTCGACGTGCGACAGGCGGTTCAAGTGGACGTCGACCAAGATCCGGTGGACTGTCGACGGAGCAACGCCAATCCGGTATGCCAACTGAACCGGACCTTCCCGCAGACGCAGCCGGAGCTGGATACAGCGCTTCGCAGTCGTGGGGCTGGTCTTGTTCGGGGAGCGGTGAGGCCGTGAGCTGCGGTCCTGCATGGACTGACCGGCCCGGTAGCGGTCAGCCCAGCGCTTCACGGTGGGCCAGGAGACCTGGAACCGGGCAGCGACCTCGCTGATCGGCCATCCGTGGTCAACAACCAGCTGGGCAACCTTGAGGCGGTGACGCGGAGTGAGGGCGGCATTGGCGTGGGACATGGTGGTCTTCCTGGTGACGAGCGGGTGGAGACAGTGATGGGGCTGCACCCTGTGGTGCAGCCCCATCGATTCGGTATGTCAGTTGCCGTCCGTGTCCTCGCTGTTCGGCGCTGAAGAGGCAGCCGTCTCGGTGGGTGTTCCCTGCTCGCTCTGGGGCTGGTCGTCATCGTCGGGCACGATCTGGGCCCCGCAGCAACTGCTGTCCTGCTTGCGTGCGGTGAAGAGGTCCTTGAGTCCCATGGTTGCTTGTTCTCCTCGTGTGGTTGGGAATGTGGTGGTTGGGTCAGGCGATCAGTGGGATGAGGTAGCCGGCGGCGATGGCCGTGCCGATGACAGTGACCACGAAAGTGACGACCAGTCGGGGCTTGAACAAGGTGGTGAGCATCGAGATCTCGGGGATCGAGGCTCCGGCGCCGCCGATCATCAGCGCGAACACTGCACCTAGCCCCATGCCGGTCGAGCTGAGGGCCAAGCCGATGGGCAGCATCGTCTCGATACGCACGTAAAGCGGAACGCCAAGCACGGCGGCCAACGG
The DNA here is from genome assembly GCF_050563205.1 of Zafaria sp. Z1313. Classification (NCBI taxonomy): domain Bacteria; kingdom Bacillati; phylum Actinomycetota; class Actinomycetes; order Micrococcales; family Micrococcaceae; genus Zafaria; species Zafaria sp. Z1313. The sequence goes on along the minus strand of NZ_JBNWUK010000025.1, from coordinate 10,336 downwards.
CACGGCCCACGGTTTGTCGTCGCCAGCGACCGCGGCGAGTTGGTCCTGAGGCACGAAACCGTAGATAAATGCACCGACCGAGACACCCAGCACCATCGGGACGAGCAGCGGTCTCAGATCGGCCCAGGCCTCGCCGAGTGCGGGCCGGATCTCGTTGCGCAGGCCTGCCCAGGGGTGGGGGGTGCTGTCGTCGCCGACGACCTTGACTCGCTTGAGCTGGCTGGCCATGCCGAGTCGTTCCCATACTAGGGGGGCGAGCAGGGACCATGCGGCGGTGACCACCGTGTAGACCAACGCGATACGCCAGTCGAACAGCAGCACCACCCCGGCCACGATGATGGGATCCAGCAGCGGTGACGAGATCAGGAAGGTCATCGACGTCCGGAACGCCACCCCCGACTTCAACATCCCAGCCAGCACCGGCAGCGTCGAACAGGAACAGAACGGCGTGATCGCCCCCAGCAGTAGCCCCTTGAGCGGGCCGGGAAGGCGCCCATCGGCCATCCAGCTCTGGATCCGATCCGGCCCGAACCGCCGGTTCACCAGCGCAACGAGCACCGAGATCAGCGAGAACAGGACGAGCAACTCGACCAGGATCAACCCGAAGGTCTGTACCGCATGAATCACCGCGCAGCACCCTCAGTCGATGCCTGACCCTCCCCTGCTGGGGCAGTGCAGCACGCCTTCTGTCCCTCTGGAGTGAGAGTCGCCAAGTGAGCGAGCCACTGCACCGGCGCCGCCAACTGCTCACAACACAGCGCGTAGATGTTGGACCGGCCCTCGGCCCGCACACTGATCAGCTGCGCTTGCCGCAAGGCTGCCACATGGTGACTCACCAGCGCCTGGCTCAACCCGGTGGCCTCCTGCAACTTCTTGTTCGAGCACGCCCCCGCCGCAAGCGTCAGCACGATCATCAGTCTGTTCTCGTCTGACAAAGGCTTCAACAACGGAGCAAGCATCCGCGCGTGATCCCGCGCCGACAGGTCCGTGCGCGGCAGGGCAACATCCAGTGAAACTGTCATACCCACACTATAGACAAGCGTGGCCTTCTGTCACAAGTGGCGACTTGTCTATCGATCAACGTGTCCGGTCAGTACAGCTAGGTCGAGACTCGCTCATCTAAGACTGCCCCGGTTTTGTTATTTCCTTTTACTTCCAGCGGAGGATCGTTTACAACTTCCGGTTCAGTACTTAGATCTATTTGCATGTGCGACCCGAACGAGTCCATCATGACCAGGCCCTCGGTGCGATTATGCCAGCGCGGGGGACGAAGTTGCGCCGATGGTCAACGGCTTGGGTAGGACATCGGTAACTCTCGTGAAGGTCGGCGCCATGATCAAGTCATCACTAGCGGCACCCGCAGAGATCGCAGCGCGCATCTTTCAAAACGGCAAGGGCTTAGGTCTACTGAACCAGGGCGTTTGTTTACAGGGTTAGTGGGTAGAGACCCTTAAAGATGGTCCTCCCGCCAACCCTAAGAGGTTTTCACATGCCCCACCGTAGCGTTCGCCTCACCCTACCTGCAGGTCGAAACTACCGTTGCTGCCCGAGAATCAGGCTGAACGCCGAGGACTGGTAAATACGCCCACATCGCTGCTTAAGGAACTTTTCGTGAATGAAGGCGGAAAGCGGCACGTTGAACCGTACCCGGTTTGATGCCGCTTCCTTTTTTGGGAAGGATAGCGATTGTGCCCAAGCGATACCCCCAGGATCAGCGTGAGCGTGCCGTGCGGATGGTCCTGGACCACCTCAGTGAGTACGACTCCGTTTCTGCCGCTGTTCCGCCATCGGACCGAAGCTGAATATCGGCAGGGAGTCACTGCGCCGGTGGGTTCTTCAGGCCCAGATCGACGCTGACGATCGTCCCGGCGTTAAGTGCCGAGCAGACCCGGATCAGGGAGCTGGAGAGTGAGAACCGGGAGTTGCGGGAGGCAAACGAGATCCTGAAGAAAGCCTCGATTTTCTTCGCGAGGGAGCTCGACCCTCGCCGCCGCAGATAGCCGGGTTCATCACGAACTGCGTGCCGATGGCCACGGGGTCGAGCCGGATGTACCGTGGACAGGCTCATGCGGGATGAAGCCATGAACGGCCTCGTCCGGGGCCGCAAACCCAAAGCCGGTGCAGCAGCGAAGGATTCCCGGCGCGCCCCGGACCTGCTGAACAGGAACTTCACCGCCGCCCGGCCGAATGCCGTGTGGGTCACCGACTTCACCTATGTCAGAACGTGGGCCGGCTTTGCGTATGTGGCCTTCGCGATTGATGTGTTCTCCCGGGCGATCGTGGGCTGGCACAGTGCCACGATCAAGGACACGGACATGGTGCTCACCACCTTGAAAATGGCGCTCTGGCGCCGGGACCAGGCCGGAACGCCGGTCCTTGCAGGCATGGTCCATCACAGCGACGCCGGATCCCAATACACCTCGATCCGATTCGGAGAGGCACTGCTGCTCGAAGGCCTGGCAGCTTCCGTCGGCAGCGTCGGCGACGCGTACGACAACGCCCTCGCGGAATCCACGATCGGTCTGTACAAGAACGAATGCGTCCGCAAAGGCAGCCCCTTCATGACAGGTCCGCTCAAGCAGGTGGCGGATGTGGAGAAGGCGACCATGAACTGGGTCCACTGGTACAACACAGAACGGCTGCACAGCACCTTGGCCATGGTCCCGCCCGAGGAGTTCGAGGAGAATTACTATGCTCAAACAGACGCCTCATCAGGCGACGAGGCCACCAGCAAGAAGACGGCCTAAAACCCGGTACGGTTCACGCAGCGCTCACCACAGCTCATTCAGAACGACTAGCGCGGGGGCGACTCTGACCGTCGAACCCGGAGGGCCAGCGCCCGAGCACGACCTTGACTTTGGATGTCGGTCTGTGTTTCATCGATGCCGGATACGTCGCAACCGTTCCCGCATCCCCAAGTGCAGCGTCATGACCTCCTTCCCCCTCGAGGGATGCTGATTCAATCAAATCGAGATGTCGTATCCGTCACCTCGCTCGCCGCCCCGCCTTGGCCCTGCGATACCCATGGCGCCGGAATCATCAATAATCAGGAGGTGTTCGGGGCCGAACGCGCTCCTCACCGTTCAAAGTGGTGAGCTTCTCGCAGGTGACGGCGCGCATGCCGCTAATAGTCCCTCAGCTTTTCCTGGTCGTAAAACGCAGCGGCGGACCAACTCCGGCATCCCGATCCTGCAAATGTCCACTGGCAGGGGGACGGAGCGAAGGCCGGATAACCGTAACCGCGAGGGCCGGCCAAGCGTAGGCAGAGTAGCATCCAAAAGTAACCGTGCGGCCAAGAAAGCGACCGCCAGGTTAGGCGGTAGATCGGCGCCGGTAATGTCTGCACCGGAGGCCGGGGGGCGGGACAAGATCCGTCGATTTTCTGCTGTAGTTCAGGCTTGAACTATAAAATATGAACATACTTTTTATTGCAAATGGTCCACGCGGCGCCTACTATCAAGTGAAAGATCTCACATTGATTGGCATTCGCCGATCGGCCAACAGAAAGTGTCGACACCTCATGACTCGAGTGGTAACCGCCCAGTTCTCTGTTCAACGCTCTTCCTCCACCGCTTGCATTGCTGATGATTTGCCTCCCGCGGGCCATTTCATCAACGGTAAATTCGTCCCTAGTTCCTCGTCGGAGGTGATGAAAATTGAAGATCCTGCCATGGGCTCCGTCATCGCTGCAGTAGCGAATGGGACGGTTGAAGATGCTGATGCAGCCGTCGCCGCCGCCGTAGCTGCCAAGCGCGCATGGGCGGCCACTACGCCGAAGCATCGCTCTGATATTTTGCACCGGATCGCTGGGATAATAGAGGAAAACCGGCAGCTGTTGGAACGTCTCGAAGCGGCCAATACCGGCAAGCCTGACGTGGTGGCAGAAGATGATATCAGCAGTGCCATCGACACTTTTCGCTTCACCGCGGGTGCGGCACGGACGCTGATGTCCCTGGCTGCAGGAGACTACGCGGAGGGGCATACCTCGGTGATCCTGCGGGAACCGGTAGGAGTGGTCTCAGTTATCACGCCGTGGAACTACCCTTTGCTCATGGCGGCATGGAAGATCGCTCCCGTCTTGGCTGCCGGTAACACGGTCGTGCTCAAACCGTCGGAGCAGACGCCCTTGACTACGTTGAAGCTTGCTGAACTGATTGCGAAGGAGCTTCCCGCCGGAGTTTTGAACATCGTGACCGGATCCGGCAAAGTCGTCGGTCAAAGACTGGCAGAGCATCCGAATGTAGATTTGGTCGCTATCACGGGCAGTGTTGGCAGCGGGCAGCAGGTGGCTGGCAGCGCCGCCAGAACGGTAAAGCGTGTGCACCTGGAGCTAGGAGGCAAGGCTCCAGTCGTTGTATTTGACGACGCGGACTTGCAGGCGGCGGCTTCCGGTATCCGATCGGCAGGATTCTGGAACGCTGGTCAGGAATGCGGTGCGGCGTGCCGTGTCCTCGTGCACGAATCCGTTGCCGACGATTTTGTAAAACTACTGGTCCGCGAAGTGTCTTCCATCATCGTCGGCACCCCTGGGACCGGATCCGACACCGAAGTTGGGCCTATGATTTCCCGAGCCCACTTCGAACGAGTGCAGGAAGCTCTGTGGAACGCCAAGGCGGACGGCCTAGACATCGCTGTCGGCGGATCGGCAATTGAGGGATCCGGCTACTTCATAGAACCAACAGTCATCACCGGTATACCGGCTGGCGCTGCAATCACCCGAAACGAAATTTTTGGTCCTGTCGTGTCTGTTGAGACATTCCGCAGTGACGAGGAAGCGGTCACCCGGGCCAACGAAACCCCTTACGGCTTGGCTGCCTCGGTCTGGACAGCTAGCGCTGCCCGATCTCTGAATATTCCCCGGCAGCTGGACTTTGGCACGGTATGGGTCAACTCGCACCTCGTTGTGGCATGTGAGGTCCCGTGGGGTGGTTTCAAAGGATCGGGTTACGGCCGGGACCTGTCCCTCTACGCGATCGAAGACTTTTCTCGCACCAAGCATGTCATGACCAATCACGGCGTCTAACGTTCAATACCAGGAGCAAGAAATGAAAATTACCCCAGCCGCCCCCGTGAATCCTATAAGTAATTTCTTTACGCCACCGATTCCTTCAGATACCCAGAAACCGTGGATCAATTGGGGTGGGAACCAGACATCGACCCCTGCTTTCACTGTCCATCCCCGCAACGAACAGGAAGCTCTGGATACGGTCCGTTATGCCATCCGCGAAGGACTGCCCGTGAGGGCGGTTGGTGCCGGTCATTCCTTCACTCCACTGGTGCACACCGGCGGAGTACTGATGGACCTGTCTGAATTGACCGGGATCACCGACACCGACAGCTCTCGACTTCGTGCTAGGGCCAAGGGCGGCACCGTCATCAGCGCGTTCGGAGACGCCTTATGGAAAAAAGGCCTGGGGCTTGCCAACCAGGGCGATATCGACAAACAGTCCATTTCCGGTGCCATCGCCACGGGAACCCATGGCTCCGGCATCGATCTTGGCTGCTTTTCCTCATCCTTACGCTGGGTTCGGTTAATTAACGGTCAAGGAGAGATTGTGGAAATCGGAGAGGAGCAGCTACGCGAACTGAATGCAGCGCAGGTCGCATTGGGCACGCTCGGCATCTTCCTGGAGGTTGAGCTGCAGGTTACCGAACGCTACCACTTGCAGGAACAGATTACCTACCCCACTTGGGACGAAACTGTTTCCACCTGGGATCAGGATATAGCCAACAACCGCCATTATTCCTTCTTTTGGTGCCAAGCTGAGGAATCCGCGGGGCTCTACGATCTGCCCACCCCTGCCGGGGAAACTATGGTGAATCGCAGCTACACCAAGCGCTACAACTCAGTGGTCCTAGACGCGAGTGAGAGCACCATTGACCTCACCGAAGGTGCTCGCCGGGATCGCTCTTACCGGATCTACGCAGGTGGTTGCATGCTCCCATTCCACGAGCTGGAGTACTACGTGCCCGCCGAACACGGCCGCGCAGCCGTCGAAACCGTTCAGGACCTGATTCGCGCCGTGCACCCGGACCAGAAATACCCGATCGAAGTGCGATGGGTGAAGCAGGACGACGCTTACCTCTCCCCCTTCTACAAACGAGACACCACCGTTATCTCTGTCTCAGGAGCACCTGGCACGAACTATTGGCCGTACCTGCGTGATGTCGACTCGGTTCTGCAACCATTCGAAGCTCGAGCCCATTGGGGCAAGATCCACTTCATGACTAGGGAACGGCTGGAACGCCTTTATCCCGACTTCGGCACATTCCTAGACGTTCGCCGGGAATTTGATCCGAATGGAGTCTTCCTTAACGATCACACCCGAGCTCTGCTCGGCTAATCCCTTCTCCGAACTACGGCCGGCGCTGCCTTATGCAGACCGCCAGCCCCGCGTGAAAGCAGCGGTACCGTCATGGACGTAATAGGTAAGGTCATTATCTTCATCATGATGGGGTTTCTCCTCATCGGCGCAGTCAGCGCACTCTTTAACGACGAAAAGGGATTTGGCAAGGAATTCAAGGAAGGGATCTACGCGATCGGGCCCATCTTCTTGCCTGTCGCCGGCATCATGACCATCATCCCAATCCTCAGCCAGCTTGTAACAACGTATATCGCGCCTGTCTACGCCTGGATCCAAGCCGATCCCTCCCTAGCGGCAACCACGCTCATCGCCGGAGACGTGGGAGGCTACCAACTGGCCTACGAGACAGCCGGCAGTCACGGTGCTTGGATCATGGCCTTCGCCGTCAGCCTGACCGCCGGCTCGACCATCATTTTCTCGATTCCAGTGGGACTCGCCCTGGTGGACAAGCGCGACCACAAGTACATGGCACTGGGGGTTATGTCAGGGCTTCTGGCGATCCCGTTCGCCGTCTTCATCATCACCCTGATTTTGCAGACAGGATCTGTCCCACTACGGAGCGACATCTCCACTACTTCCCCCTCGTCCACTCCGTTTAATCTGCCTCTTAGCGATATCCTCCTCAACCTTGTCCCTCTGATCATTTTCGTCACAGTCCTGGCCGTCGGCCTTCGCTTCTTTTCCCGCGCAATGGTCCGCCTCTTCACAACCTTCGGAAAGGTCTTGGACATTGTTATCAAACTCGCCCTCGCCCTCTCGATCGTTCAGTACTTCACCGGCATCTTCGACGTCTTTGGAAAATGGCCGCTAGCACCCTTCATCGCCGATGCCGAAGACCAGTTCCGGGCTCTGGAAGTGGCAGGGTACGTCGGCGTCATGCTCGCTGGCGCCTTCCCCATGGTCTACGCAATTCGCATATGGTTCGCGGGTCCCCTCGAAAGCATAGGCCGACGCCTAGGCTTCAGTGAAGTAGGTGCAGCAGGAGTCCTCGCTGCGGCGGCAAACATTCTCGCCCTGTTCCGTGTCGTCAAATTCATGCCTCCCCGCGACAAAGTTTTGTCCATCGCGTTCGCGGTTTGCGCTGCCTTCTCATTCGGCGATCACTTGGCCTTCAGCGCCAACTTCCAGCCGAACATGGTGGCACCTCTCATCATCGGCAAACTTGCGGGTGGCGTTATCGCCATTCTCTTGGCACTCTGGCTAGCGCTACCGTATACCGCGGTTCTGGAAGCCAAAGACAGGGCTGACGGCACCATAGCCCGGGACGAGTACGCACCTCAACCAATTAACAACCACCAGGAGAATGTGGTGGATCAGCAAGAGGAATCCTCCGACAATTCCCGCCGCCCGATCCCGATTGCCACAGATACAGCCCACTAGCAAAAAATAGTTACGGCTTTCGGCGCAGGGCCGGGAGCCGTAACCTTTTCCCGTCACCTCTTCTCGATCGGCAGCATCAGAAGCCACGGCGCCTGGCCGTGAAGCCCCCTCCCAGCTACGGAAAGGACCGTCCAAGGCTCCACCAAGGCGGAACTAAGCAAACTCCCCGGCAAGTAATCGGAACTGCTGGAAGCGATAACCCGCAGAGCAGCATTGGTCAGCACCACCGGTCGCAAGCGCCCCGGCCTAATCAAAAAGGGTTCGAAAGCGGCCGCGGGGATATCAGCACTGGCAACGCCAGCAAAACCGGCTTCCGTCAACAGCGGAAGGGAAAGCGTCACCGTATAAGTGTTTGTTCCCCCGATGTCGACATAGGGACCCGTGATCGTAGTCCGACCGGAAGCTGCGGGAGCCGAAAACCAAGGCCGCGAAGAATAATCATAAAAGGCATCCCGATTAGGGTTCAGACTGTGAGCAACGAACTCGAGCTCGCCACGTCTGCCAAATCGCCACCATTCCAACCAGTATGGGCTGTCATGCAGGTAGTCGACGCCCACTGCTATTCCTATACCGGCAGTAGCAGAATCAGGCCCCCGCAGTTGCGTCTGCAGATGCTCCCTGATCTTGGCAAGATCGGCCCTCCCCGGCCGCCGTCCTGATTGCTCAGCGATAGCCAACAAAGTACGTGCCACAGTACCAAAGGTGGAAAGCTCAGCTAAGGCAGCATCAATAGGCCCCTGAACTCCCTTAGCGATGTCATGCAGCAATTCACTGTCATTAGACACGGTATCCACCCCTTTGCTCTGCCGTTGCTAGCCTCAAATGGTGTTCGATGAGGACCTTAGCCTCGCGCTCACAGTGCTCAACTGAAAGCATCTGCGCCCGCTGCTCGTCCCGGTTTTTGATTGCCTCTACGATCAGGGCATGCTCTTGGGCGCTCTGATCGGTTAGCAAAGTTCCAGGTGCCCACAGTAACGGGGAAGATTCACCCTGCAACTGCAGAATCGACAAAGTCAGGCGCGGCGATTGTGCAGCCACACCGATCTCAATATGAAAACGACTGTCAGCCCTACGGCAGACGTTCGACTGCGTAGCCACCGAGAACTCGTGGGCAAATCTCGTTAGTCGTTCCACGTCCTCAGGCAACGCACGGAGTGCAGCCAGACGAGCGGCCGAGCCAGCTGCTGCTGCGGCCGCGTCGCCTAGGTCCCGTAGTAAACCAATGCTATTAGTCCGCAAATGCTCTTCCACGCGCTCCCGGCTAAAAGCACTGGAATCGCGTACATAGCTGCCGCCTCCTCGACCGCGGCGCGTCTCGATAATACCCTTGTTCCGGAGCATCGACAGAGCCTGACGAAGCGTAACAGTCGAAACGCCCATCTCTGCTGCGAGCTCGATCTCCGGAGGAAGCTTGTCTCCGTCATTTATGAGGCCCACGGTCAGCGCCGTCTCAAGTTGATTGACAACGCTATCCGCTAGTGCGGAAGCATCGTCGGTACTAGGCCGTCCCAGCCCAAAGGGGAAGACGGTTTTATCCAAGCCATTCACTCATCAAGCTAAACACTAAAAATAAACTTCAGGTTAATAGCCACTGAAGAGACTCTGAGAATCCTAAAAGATATTTGGAAGAGTGACTCATGGGGACTATCTCATTAACGGTGTATCCGGCGGTTTCTTTTAGTAGCTTTCAGCGGCCGGGAATCGGTCGCTGAAAGTGATGGCGAAGGCGTTCAAAGCGGGCTTCCAACGCACGGCCCATCGGGTCTTGCCGGCACCGGTCGGATCGAGGGATCGGGTGACCAGATACAGGCACTTTAGCGCAGCCTGCTCGGTGGGGAAATGACCCCGGGCCTTCACGGCGCGCCGGTACCTGGCGTTGAGGGATTCGATCGCATTGGTCGAGCAGATCACGCGCCGGATTTCCACGTCATAGTCCAGGAACGGGATGAACTCCTCCCACGCGTTCTCCCACAGCCGCACGATGGCCCCGTATTTCTTGCCCCAGCGCTCGGTGAGCTCCTCGAACGCCGCCCTGGCGGCCGCAGCGTTCACGGCGGTGTAGATGGGCTTCACGTCCCGTTTGAGCGCGTCCCAGTCCTTCTTCGAGGCCAGGCGGAAGGTATTGCGGATCAGGTGGATGATGCAGGTCTGCACGGTTGTCAGCGGCCAGACGTTGGTGACGACTTCGGGCAGGCCTTTGAGGCCGTCGCAGACCAGGAAGAAGGTGTCTTTCACGCCGCGGTTCTTGATGTCGGTGAGCACGCTCATCCAGAACTTCGCGCCCTCACCGCCGGTGCCGGCCCACAGGCCGAGGATGTCCTTCTCACCCTCCAGCGTCACGCCGATCGCGGCGTAGACGGGCCGGTTGGCGACCTGCCCGTCGCGGACCTTGACGACGATGGCGTCGATGAAGATCGCCGCGTAGACCTCATCCAGCGGCCGGTTTTGCCACGCGGCCATCTCGTCGAGCACCCTGTCGGTGATCCGCGAGACGGTCTCCTTTGACACGGACGCACCGTAGATCTCGGCGAAGTGCGCGCTGATTTCCCCGGTGGTCAGGCCCTTGGCATAGAGCGACAGGACCATCTCAT
>NZ_JBNWUK010000024.1:0-26359 GCF_050563205.1 Zafaria sp. Z1313 | reverse complement strand
ATGAGATGGTCCTGTCGCTCTATGCCAAGGGCCTGACCACCGGGGAAATCAGCGCGCACTTCGCCGAGATCTACGGTGCGTCCGTGTCAAAGGAGACCGTCTCGCGGATCACCGACAGGGTGCTCGACGAGATGGCCGCGTGGCAAAACCGGCCGCTGGATGAGGTCTACGCGGCGATCTTCATCGACGCCATCGTCGTCAAGGTCCGCGACGGGCAGGTCGCCAACCGGCCCGTCTACGCCGCGATCGGCGTGACGCTGGAGGGTGAGAAGGACATCCTCGGCCTGTGGGCCGGCACCGGCGGTGAGGGCGCGAAGTTCTGGATGAGCGTGCTCACCGACATCAAGAACCGCGGCGTGAAAGACACCTTCTTCCTGGTCTGCGACGGCCTCAAAGGCCTGCCCGAAGTCGTCACCAACGTCTGGCCGCTGACAACCGTGCAGACCTGCATCATCCACCTGATCCGCAATACCTTCCGCCTGGCCTCGAAGAAGGACTGGGACGCGCTCAAACGGGACGTGAAGCCCATCTACACCGCCGTGAACGCTGCGGCCGCCAGGGCGGCGTTCGAGGAGCTCACCGAGCGCTGGGGCAAGAAATACGGGGCCATCGTGCGGCTGTGGGAGAACGCGTGGGAGGAGTTCATCCCGTTCCTGGACTATGACGTGGAAATCCGGCGCGTGATCTGCTCGACCAATGCGATCGAATCCCTCAACGCCAGGTACCGGCGCGCCGTGAAGGCCCGGGGTCATTTCCCCACCGAGCAGGCTGCGCTAAAGTGCCTGTATCTGGTCACCCGATCCCTCGATCCGACCGGTGCCGGCAAGACCCGATGGGCCGTGCGTTGGAAGCCCGCTTTGAACGCCTTCGCCATCACTTTCAGCGACCGATTCCCGGCCGCTGAAAGCTACTAAAAGAAACCGCCGGATACACCGTTAATGAGATAGTCCCCCAGCGGAAGGACGCCGTCGGGCTAGTCGAGGCCGCGGAGGTCGAGGGTCAGCGCGGAGTCGCCGTCGGCGTCGAGGAGGACGGGGATGCCCCAGTCCTGCTGGTACAGGTGGCATGCGGCGTGGTCGGGGATCTCGCCGCCGGGTTCGCCGTCGCACGCCGCCGCGCGGGCGGTGATGTGCAGGACGCCGTCCGCGACGTCCGGGTTCAGGGTCAGCGTCCGCGTCAGGCCAAGCGAGGTCCCGGCTCCCTCGAGGATGAGCTCCTCGGGCGAGGAGGAGATCTTCAGTTGCGTCGGGTCACCCCAGCGGTCGTCGAGCTTCTGCCCCTTCGGGGCGGAGAAGCGCACCACGATCTCGTGGGCACCCGGAGCCACGGGGGTCTTGGGACGCTGGGTCTGCGAGGCCCCCTCGTCCACCGTGAGCGCCTCCTTCGGCAGCGGCAGGCGGACCAGCTGGTGCTGGTTCGTCTCGACCACGAGCAGCACCGGCTCGCCCTCGACGGAGGTGTCCAGGAGGACGTCCGACGGCTCGGCCAGCCCGCGGGCCAGCGTCGAGACCGTACCGTTGGAGGGGTCGTAGCGGCGGACGGCCCCGTTGTAGGTATCGGCCACGGCGACGGAGCCGTCCGGCAGCACGGTCACGCCGAGCGGATGCTGCAGGCGGGCCTCGGACGCCTCACCATCCCGGAACCCGAAGTCAAACAGCCCCGCGCCGACGGCCGTCTCGACGGAGGCCACGAGTCCGTCCTCGCCGAGGCGCAGCACGCGCAGGGAGGAGGTCTCCGAGTCGGCAACCCAGAGGTCGCCGTTCGCGTCGTCGGCCAGTCCCGAGCTCTGCGCGAACCACGCCTGACCGGGGTGGCCGTCCTGCAGCCCCTCGAGCCCGGTGCCTGCGAAGACCGCCAGGGCGCCCGAGCGCGGCTCGAAGGAGAAAATCTGGTGCGTGCCGGCCATCGCCACCACGAGCTTTCCGGCCTTCGCCGACCACAGCACGTCCCACGGCGAGGACAACGATGTGCCCAGCGGATCGGAACCCAGCTCGGGAACCCAGGCCCCGGCGTCGTTCGCGGCGTCCCCCGCCGACCGGGCCTGCTCCGCGTCCAGCAGGCGCTGCACGCCGTTGCCGGCGATCGTGCGGACCTCGCCCGTCGCGAGCACGACGCCCCGCAGGCGGTGGTTGACCGTGTCGGCGACGACGACGTCGTAGCCGACCTCGGCCGCGACGTCGGCCGGCAGCGCGGCCAGGCCCTGCGGTTCGTTGAAGCGGGCGGTCTCCGGCCCGCCGTCGGCGTGGCCCTTGACGCCCTCGCCGATCGTGCGGACCACGGTGGACAGGTCGCCCGCGAGCTCGACGAGCCGGTGGTGGCCGGAGTCGCCGACCAGGAAGTTGCCGTTGGGCAGGGCCAGCACCTTGCCGGGGAAACGCAGGTCGCCCTCGCGTGCGGGCGGGGCCACGTACGGTCCGTCGCCGCGGTGCAGCGTGCCCTTCGCCTCGTGCTCGGCGACGAGCTCCTCGACGAGCACCTCGAGCCCGTTCGCGTGCCCCTCGCCGGAGAGGTGTGCGGCAATGTAGCCCTCGGGGTCGACGACGACGAGGGTCGGCCAGGCCCGCGCCGAGTACGCCTGCCAGGTCTCGAGCTCCGGATCGTCGAGCACCGGGTGGTGGATCTCGTAGCGCTCGACGGCGGCGGCGAGCGCCACCGGATCGGCCTCGTGCTCGAACTTGGGCGAGTGGACGCCGACGATGACGAGCAGGTCGCGGTACTTCTCCTCGAGCGGGCGCAGCTCGTCGAGGACGTGGAGGCAGTTGATGCAGCAGAAGGTCCAGAAGTCGAGGACCACGATCTTGCCCCGCAGGTCCTCGAGCGACACCTGCTTCCCGCCCGTGTTCAGCCAGTTCCGGCCGACCAGTTCCGAGGCGCGCACGCGGTAGGCGGAGCGGACGGAAGCGGTGGTGGTCGGGGTGTCGGCGCTCATGCAGGACTCCTCGGGTTGCGGATCGGGGTGCTTCAGGGGTCAACCCCATTATCGCCGGGCTTGTTCCCGGAGGCCGCCGCCGGTGACGGCGTGCTACGGACGAGCCGCGGTACGACGCCGGTCATCACCACCATCGCGAGCAGTTCCACGAGCGTCTGGGTCACGACGACGAGCGGGACGAGCTCGAAGCCCGCGGGCAGGGCGAGGGCGAGGGGCAGCACGACGAGGGAGTTCCGGGTGGCCCCGGTGAAGGACGCGGCACGGATGCCGGGCTCCTCGAGCCGGGCGAGGCGCCCGGCCGCGATCCCGGCGGCGGCCATGAGGGCCGCGAACCCGGCATAGAGGGGCACGAGCGGCAGCAGCTCCGACCAGCGGTGCGCCACGGCGGCGGATTGGGAGGCAACGACGACGGCGAGCACGGCCGCCATGAGGGGGACCATGCACGCCGCAGCGGAGGACCCGGCGGCCCGGGCCACACCGGCGCCGGTCCGGCCGCGCGCCCCGAGGGCCTGGAGCGCGGCGGCCGCGCCGAGCGGGAGCAGGATCAGCAGGACGAACGCCTCGAGGAAGGGCCGCGGGTCGATGCCGGCAAGCACTCCCGGGCCGGCCATGAGCGGCAGGTAGACCGGGAGCAGGAGCATCTGCAGGAGCATGAGCAGCGGCGTCGCGGCCAGGAGCTTCGAGGCCGCCCCGCCGGCCAGCCGGGTGAAGGCCACGACGTAGTCGATGCACGGCGTCAGGAGCACCAGCAGGACGCCGACGAGCAGTTGCCGCTCCCCCGCCACGAAGCGCGACAAGCCCCACGCCAGCAGGGGCGCGACGGCGAAGTTCAGGACCAGGACGACGGCCAGGAAGCGGCGGTCGACGACGCCGGCCCGCCACCGGGTCAGCGGCACCCCGAGGAACGTGGCGAACATCAGCAGACCCAACAGCGGCAGGACCACGGCGTCGAGGGCGGCGAGCCCGGGCCAGACGGCTCCTGCGGCCGCGGCGAAGGCGATCGCCGCGAGGTAGACGGGGACTTGGCGGCGTTCGAGCAGCTCAGTCCCCGGGAAGGGCATCCAGCGTCTCCTCGAGGATCGCCTCGGCCATCGCGGTGAAGTTCGCGTCCTCGACCCCCGCGGGTCCGATGAAGGACACCATGGCCACGTGCCCGCCCCGTTCGCCGACGAGCACGAGCGCCTGCTGCGCGAGGCTCGCGTGGCCCGGCGCGCGGCTCCAGAAGAGGGCGGAGGCCACGTCCGCGTCCGTCTCCGGCCGGCTCGAGCTCAGCGGGACCGTCGCGGGGACCACCCCGCCGCCGGCGCCCTCCTCCTGGATGTTCAGGGTCGTGGAGGAGCACTCCTGGACGAGCGTGTCGACGGTGCCGTAGTACGCGTCCAGCGCGCCGCGGTCGCCGATCCGGGCAACCTCCACCGAGCCGGTGACGTCGACGCCCTCGGCCGCGAAGTCGGTCCGGGCCGCCTCGGCGCCGAGCACGGCCGGGGAGAAGTTCAACTTCTCGAGCGGCTCCCGGCACGCCGCCGGGAGCACGACGACGCCGTCGAGCGCGTCCCCGGGATCGGAGCGCAGGGCCTCCAGTTCCGCCTCGCCCGCGACCGCCGAAAGGGTGAAGTTGTAGCCGGCGGCGCGGGCGATGCCCGCCTGGACGGCGGTCGCCGCCTCCGTCCCGGGCGCCTCGCCCCCGGGGTCCGCCGGAGCGCCCGTCGCCTGCCCGGACCCGTGCGGATCCGACGAGGCCCCGGCGTCCGGGGCCCCGGCGTCGTTCCCGGAACAGGCGCCGAGCGTGAGGGCGAGCGCGAGGGCGCCCGCGGCCAGGAGGGGTCTTCTAGCGTCCACGTCGCTCCGTTTCATCGTCGTGCTGCTTCAATTGCGCGAACATGGCGTTGTAGGCGGCCAGTTCCGCATCGTCGTCCCGGTCCGCCGCGCGGTCCTTGCGCTTGGACTCGCGGGCGTCGTCCCGGCTCCACGCCACCATCACGCCGAGGGCCAGCAGGAGGGTGGGCACCTCGCCGATCCCCCACATCGCGCCGGCGCCGAAGCGCTGGTCCTCGAGCGGGGTGGCGCCCCAGTCGCGCCCCATGTTCCCGAACCAGCCGGCCTGCATGAGCGACTCGCTGCCCATGATGGACACCCCGTAGAAGGCGTGGAAGCTCATCGTGGCCAGCAGGATCAACAGCCGCAGCGGGTAGGCGGCGCGGCGCGGGAGCGGATCGGAGCCGATCATGTTCAGGGCGAAGATGTAGCCCGTGAGCAGGAAATGCAGGTTCATCAGCTCGTGCCCGATGTGCTCGCGCAGGGCGAAGCCGAAGAGCTCGGTGTTGTAGAAGATGATGATCGAGCCCGCGAAGTTCGCCGCCGCGAAGAGCGGATGCGTGACGATCTTCGAGAAGCCCGAGTGCACGAGCACCAGGATCCACTCGCGCGGACCCCGCGTGCCGTCGGTCCGGCTGGGCAGGGCCTTGAGCGCGAGCGTCACGGGCGAGCCGATGACCAGGAAGAACGGGGCCACCATGGTCAGTGCCATGTGGCCGACCATGTGCATCGAGAACAGCACCATTCCGTACACCGCGGGGGCCCCGGAGGTGATGTAGAACAGCGCGGCCAGGCCCACGAACCAGGACGCGAAGCGCCACGCCGGCCAGGCGTCGCCGCGCCGCTTCAGCCGCACGTAGGCCACGAGGTAGGCGGCGCCGAGGAAGAGGACGACGGCGACCCAGAGCCAGTCGAAGCGCCATTCGCTCAGCCAGGAGGACGGCACGAGCTCGGGCGGGAGCTCGTAGCCGGTGAGGATGCGGGCGGGCGTGGCGGCGGGAGGCAGTTCCTCCGGAACGGGCGGGGCCGTCCGCGCGAGCGCCGTCGCGATGCCCATGACGGCGGCCATGATGGCGGCCTCGACGGCGACGATCCGCCACGCGGCCCGCACCGCGGTGGTCCGGCCCGCGAGGAGGGACGGGATGGTGCGGGTGCGGTGGAGCAGGCCGAGCGCGCCGAGCGCCACGGTCAGGAGCGCCTTGGCGGCGACGAGGCCGCCGTAGGGGGTGGCCAGGTCGGCCCACGAATCCATCCGGATCACGGCGCTGACGACGCCGGACGCGGCCACGAGAGCGATCGAGATCCCGGCGAGGGCCGAGAAGCGGGACAGGACGACGCCGGCCAGGAGGGGCGGCGTCGCGCCCCGCCGGCGGTCGGGGGCCGGGCCGCCGAGGGTGTCGGCGAGGACGGCGAGCGTCGCGATGCCTCCCACCCACAGGCAGACGCCGACGAGGTGCAGGAGGATGGCGTTGGTGGCGCCCCAGTGGTCGTCGCCGCCGGCCGCGTGGCCGATGAGCGAGATCGGGACGACGCCGAGCAGCGCCGCGACGGCCGCGACGGCGACGCCGCCCGGGGAGCGCAGGCCGAACGCGAGCGAGGCCGTGACGGCCGCGATGAGGACCATCCACGCCCACGCCTGGCCGACGGAGATCCCCAGGACGTAGTCCATCATGGCGGCCGTGTAGCTCGGTTCGGCGCTCAGCGGGAGCCCGGAGAGGTCGGAGAACGTCAGGACCAGGACGGCGGCCGCGGCGAGGGTCCAGACCACCGCGGCGCCGGCGGCGAGGTTCATGGCGCGGGTGAAGGCGGGGTGCTCCCCGCCCGTGTCTCCTCCGGCGTCGCGGTCCTCGTCGCCTCCGCGCCCGGCGCGCCCGGCGCGCCCGGCCCGCTCCGGGCGGCGGCTGCGGGGCAGGATCGCCGCCGCGAAGACGAGCGCGCCGATGGCCAGGGCCATCGAGGCGTGGTGGACGGTCTTCGCGACGGGCAGTCCCCACCGGGTGAGGGCGCCCGGATCGGAGAGCAGGCCCGCGGCCGCCGAGCCGGAGTACAGCAGTGCGGCGACGAGCCCCACGGCGCCCGCGGCGAGCGCGGGCAACGCGAGGACCGGCCAGAGCCGGCCGGCGGCGGTGCGGTGTCCGGTGGTGGCGTCCACGGTGCCTGCCTCCTTCTCCGGGGTGTCCTACCGGCCCTGGCGGCGGGTCTTGGCCAGGACGACGGCGGCCGCGGCCACCGCGGCGACGGCCAGGACGATCCAGATCAGCACGGGCGGCAGTCCCGCCTCGGCGGCCTGGTCCGGCGCGTCGGTGGCGGGCGCCTCGGTAGCCGGCGCGTCGGTTCCGGCGGCCTCGGCGCTGGAGGACGGGGCACTGGAGGGCGCGGCGCTCGAGGAGGGCGCCGCCGCGGGGGCGTCGACCGTGAACTCGAGGGCCTCGCCCTGGGCGCCGCCGCTCTCGATGGGGTGTCCGTCGCTCGAGACGACCCGCCAGGCGACGGTGTAGGCGCCGTTGTCCAACGGGGCCGCGAAGGCGACGGTCAGCGTGCGCCCCGAGACGGAGGCCTCGGCCTCGACCGCGCCGTCGGGGCCGGAGACCTCGACCTCGGCGCCGATGGGCTTGAGCTCGCCCGTGTAGGACAGGCTCACGGAGGCGGGGGCCTCGGTCAGGGTCTCGCCGGAGGCCGGCACGCTGTCGGCGAGGGCGTCGTGTGCCCGGGCCGCCGGAGCAGCGGCGAGGACGGCCCAGGCCATCAGGAGGGCGGTGGCGAGCGCGGCGGCGAGACGGACGGCTGCTGCCGGTGCGGGGCGGTGGAGCGTGGTGTTCATGGTGTTGTCCTGTTCCTCCCCGGTACCGCGTCGAGCACGGGCGGGGAAAGCTGTTCCTGGGGTGCGGCAGGCGGCCGCGGGGTCAGAAGGCAGCTCGAACGGGTGGGCCGCGCCGGGTCAGGGCGCGGAGGGGGACGCCGA
The DNA here is from genome assembly GCF_050563205.1 of Zafaria sp. Z1313. NCBI lineage: Bacteria > Bacillati > Actinomycetota > Actinomycetes > Micrococcales > Micrococcaceae > Zafaria > Zafaria sp. Z1313. Next base: position 18,653 of record NZ_JBNWUK010000024.1, on the reverse strand, counting down.
GGTCGGGCAGGCCCAGGACCTGGACGGACGGCAGCGGCGCCGGGGCCGTATCGACGGGCACGGGACGCGGGCGCAGGACGGCGCGCGGCGCGGCGAGGAGGACGACGTCGGCGAGCCCCTGGGCGGCGAGCCCGCCACGGCGCAGGACCAGGATGGTCGCGAGGGCGGCCGCCGCGTGGGCCGCGGGCATCCAGGCGCCGCCGGCCGGACCGGCCACGAGGGATGCCGCGGCGGCCGGGGAGGCGACGAGTTCCACGTGGGCGGCATGCCCGAGGCCGGTCTCGCGCAGGAGGGGGACGGTCCCGGAGCCTGAAGCCCCGGATCCGGCACCGTGGGCGTGGCCCGCCGCGAAGGCGAAGTGGTAGAGCGCTTGGCTGACGACGACGGCCAGGGAGGTCCTGGCGAGTGAGAGCCCGCGTCCCGCGAGCGCCGTGCACACGGCGGCGGAGGCGGCCACGACGACGGCGAGCAGCAGCGGATGCGGCAGGGGCGCCCCGGCCAGGGCGTGGGATGCGGCGGCCAGCCCGGTCGCGGCGACGGCTCCCGACCATCCCCGCAGCAGGCGCAGGCTGCGGTGCTCCACGGTGGCGCGCTCCTCGGGTCGACGGGGTCCAGGGACGGACCCCACGATTCTACTCCAGGTAGAACGCCGCTCCCCGCGGGAACGGCGAGGCCCGCCCCACCTCGACGGTGGGACGGGCCTCGCGCTGCTGCGGCGGAGCCTACTTGGCGACGGCGGCCTTCAGCTTGGAGCCGGCGGTCAGCTTCACGGAGTGGCCGGCCGGGATCTGGATGGTCTCGCCGGTCTGCGGGTTGCGGCCCGTGCGGGCGGCGCGGTCGGTGCGCTCGACGGCGAGCCAGCCCGGGATCGAAACCTTCTCGCCCTTCGAGACCTGCTCGACGAACGTCTCGAAGACGGCATCCAGCACGCCGTTCACGGCGACCTGGGAGTTGCCGGTCTTCTCGGCGACGGCTGCAACAAGCTCGCTACGGTTCAAAGCCAATGTCATTCCTCCTGGACTGATTCGCACCCGGCCTGACGCCCGGGCTGCCCCGCGGTTACGGGGACTTCTGAGAAGGAAACTACCAGCCGTGGGGCCGGGACACGCCCAGTTTTGGCCCTTTGGCCCAAGTTTTTTCAGGTTTTCCGCGGATTTTCGGGGTTTTCCGGGGTGTGGGCGCCTCTTCAGGGCCCGCGCGGGCTGGTCAGTGCTCAAGTCGTCGCATGTTTTGAGAATGATTCTTATTTAGATTAGTGTCTCGAACCATGACTTCACTCACGCATCCACCCGCCCACCGTCCCCTGCTCGCGGCCGCCGTCCTGGCCGGCGCCCTGGCCCTGTCCGCGTGCGGCGGGCCGACGACGTCCGGCGCCGCCCCGGCGTCGTCCTCCCCCGCCGGAACGCACCACGACGACCACGACCACGAGGACGCGCACGAAACCCATGAATCCGGCCGCGCCAACCCGCGCCTCGCCGTGACCTACGAGGGCGGCCTCCTGGTCCTCGACGCCAACAGCGGCGAGGTCCTCGCCGACGAACCACTCGAGGGCTTCAATCGGGTCAACCCCGCCGGCGACGGCCGACACGTCCTCGTCAGCACCTCCGCAGGCTTCCGCGCGCTCGATACGGGCGCCTGGTCCGAGCCCCACGGCGACCACGACCACCACTACACCTCCGCGCCGCGGCTCACGGAGCACGTCTTCCCGGCCACGACGCCCGGGCACGTCGTCCTGCACGCGGACAAGACCGTGCTGTTCGACGACGGCACCGGTGAGGTGGCCGTGTTCGACCCGCACGGCCTCGCGGACGGCTTCCCGGACGCGGACCGCTTCCAGACGCCCGTGGCGCACCACGGCGTCGCGGTCCAGCTCGGGGACGGGGCGCTCCTGACCACGCACGGGCCGGCCGGGGAGCGCAACGGCATCACGGCATACGGCCCGGCGGGCTCCGACGGCACGCGCCCCGAGCTGGCCGTGAACACCGACTGCCCCGGCATCCACGGCGAGGCGGTCGCCGCCGATGAAGCCGTCGTGTTCGGCTGCGAGGACGGCCTGCTGGTCTACCGGAACGGGAAGATCGCCAAGGTCGCGGCGCCCGACGCCTACGGGCGGATCGGCAACCAGGCCGGCAGCGAGGCCTCGACCGTGGTCCTCGGCGACTACAAGAGCGACCCCGACGCGGAGCTGGAACGCCCGACCCGGGTCAGCCTGACCGACACGGAGAGCGGGGAGCTCAGCCTCGTGGAGACGGGCGCCGCGTACTCCTTCCGCTCCCTGGCCCGCGGCCCCGAGGGCGAGGCGCTCGTGCTCGGCGCCGACGGGGCCCTGCGGGTGATCGACCCGGACACGACCGAGGTCGTCGACGAGATCCCCGTGACCGACGCGTGGGAGGAACCGCTCGAATGGCAGCAGCCGCGGCCCGGCATCTTCGTCCAGGGCACCACGGCCTACGTGACGGAGCCGGCCACCCGGACGCTGCACCTCGTGGACCTCGTGGGCCGCTCGGTGCTCAAGGGCGTCGAGCTGCCGCAGGTGCCGAACGAGATCACGGGCATCCCCGGCTGACCCCGGCCCCGTCCTCGCCTACCCTTGAACCACCACGTCGGACACGGGAGGCGGCATGAGGGAACACGACGACGATGCCCTGGTCCGCGCGGCGCGCTACCGTGACGCGCAGGACCCGGCGGCGGAGTTCACGGACGAGGCCCTGCGGGTCGACGTCGGCGGCGACGGGGCGGAGCAGGACATCCGTCCCGTCATCCGCCCGTCCGACGAGGTCTACGAGGTGGCCAACACCGCCATCGAGCAGGCCATGGCCCGCGGCGACTTCGACGAGCTGAAGTACGCGGGCCGGCCCATCCCCGGCCTCGGCGGGACCCACGACCCCGACTGGTGGCTCAAGGGCCTCATCGAGCGGGAAGGCATCAGCGGCCTCGGGCCGCCCGCGATCGCCTTGCGCCGCGAGGACGCCGACATGGAGGCCACCCTCGACGCGCTCTTCACCGAACGCGCCGTCCGGGAGGCCGTCGAGGACTTCAACGGCCGGATCATCGAGACCCGGCGCCAGCTCCTCGGCGGACCGCCCGTCACGACGCCGACGCGCGACGTCGACGCCGAGCTCGACGCCTGGAGGCGGCGCCGCGCCGAACGCGCCGCGGCCTCCGAGGCCGCCGAGGCCGCGGCGCGGGCCGCCGCCGAGGAGGAGAAGACGGCGAGACGCGGACGGTGGCGCCGCTGGCTCCGGGGCCAGGGCTAAGACAGCCAGTGCCTTAACAGGGAAAGGCCCCTCCCGAAGGAGGGGCCTTTCCGCGACCAGTGGGCTGTTGGGCCTACCAGGAGGACTTGGTGATGCCCGGCAGCTCGCCCTTGTGGGCCATGTCGCGGAAGCGGACACGGGAGATGCCGAACTTCTGGAACGTGCCGCGCGGGCGGCCGTCGATGGCGTCGCGGTTGCGGACGCGCACCGGCGAGGCGTTGCGGGGCAGCTTCTGCAGGCCCAGGCGGGCCTCTTCGCGGGCCTCCTCGGTGGCGTTCGGGTCGACGAGGGTCTTCTTCAGCTCGGCGCGCTTCGCGGCGTAGCGCTCGACAACGACCTTGCGCTGCTCGTTGCGGGCGATCTTGGACTTCTTAGCCATGTGTTTAGCGCTCCTCTCGGAATTCGACGTGCTTGCGGATGACCGGGTCGTACTTCTTCAGGACCATGCGGTCCGGATCGTTACGACGGTTCTTCCGCGTCACGTAGGTGAAGCCCGTTCCGGCGGTGGACTTGAGCTTGATGATGGGACGTACGTCCTTGTCCTTGGCCATGTTAGAGCTTCACTCCCTTCGCGAGCAGGTCGGCGACGACTGCGTCGATGCCGCGCACGTCGATGGTCTTGATGCCCTTCACCGACAGCGTCAGCGTGACGTTGCGGCGCAGGGACGGAACCCAGTAGCGCTTCTTCTGGATGTTCGGGTCGAACCGGCGCTTCGTGCGGCGGTGCGAGTGGGAGATGCTGTGCCCGAAGTTCGGGACGGCACCGGTCACCTGGCAAACAGCTGCCATGATCACTCCTCGGTAGTAGTAAATATCGGCGGTACTCCCTCACAGATACAGCGGGGTACTGCTGCCTCTGGATCTGCGTTGAAGGTCCCGCCACCAGTTGTGACACCGTTTTTACTGCGACGTTCGAAGGTAACCAGGCTGGGTGAGAACCAACCGAAGCGCCTTACTTGCGCGAAACTTACGGTGAATTCAGCGTCCCGGTTGAGCATTTTTCCCTACTCGGTCGGGTCGCGTTATTCGGTTCACGGGCAACCGCGCCCCTTTCAGGGCACGACTTAACGCCTTACCATCCTAGACCGGGCGGCGGTGGAGCGCAAAACGGGCGGTGATCCTAGCAGTCCGCCGTCTGATCGAGGAAGATCCAGTGCGCCGGGTTGATCCGGCCGACGATCTTGCGGCCGATCCGGGCGAGGTCCTGAACGTCGTCGGGCTCGAGCGCGTCGAAGACGATGCTGCGCACGGACTCCACGTGCTGCGGGGCCAGCGCCACGAGCATCTCCCAACCGGCGTCGTTGAGCCGGGCCATCGTGACCCGGGCGTCCGTGGGGCTCTGCGAGCGCTCCACCCAACCGCGGCCCTGCAGCTTCTTCACGACATGGCTCAAGCGGGACAGGGAGGAATTGGTGACCGAGGCGAGCTCGCTCATCGGCAGCATGCGCCCCTCGGATTCGGAGAGCATCGCGAGCACGTTGTAGTCGAAGAGGGTGATCTGCGCCTGCTTCTGCAGTTCGCTGTCCAGCCGGCTCGGGAGCTGCATCGATACGGCGTTCAGGGCGAGCCACGCCTCGCGTTCCTGGCTCGTGAGCCAGCGGGGTTCCGTCATGGAAACCATCTTGGCACAGCCCCGCGGCTAGCGGGCTGCCTGTGCCTTGGCCCTGCGGTAGGAGACGAGTTGCGCGACGAGCACGACGGCGAGCGCGAGCAGGAACATCGACGAGCCGATGACGTTGGCCTGGGCCGGGATGCCCCGCGTCGCGGCGACGTAGATGAATTTCGGGAAGGTATCGAAGTTGCCGGAGTTGAAGTTGGTGATGATGAAGTCGTCGAAGCTCATCGCGAAGGACAGCAGCGCGGCCGCGACGATGCCGGGCAGCAGGAGCGGGAAGGTGACCTTCCAGAACACGGACTGCGGCGAGGCGTAGAGGTCCGCCGCGGCCTCCTCGAGCTTCGGATCGAGGGAGGCCACACGCGCCCGGACGGTCACGACGACGAACGCCATGCAGAACACGGTGTGGGCGATGACGACCGTCCAGAAGCCGAGGTTCCAGCCCAGGTTCAGGAACTGCGCCAGGAGCGAGGCACCGAGGACGACTTCCGGCGTCGCGAGCGGCAGGATGATCAGCAGGTCCGCGGCCTTGCGGAAGCGGAAGCTGTAGCGGACCAGTCCGAGCGCGATGCACGTGCCCAGGACGGTCGCGATGAGCGTCGCCGTGAGGCCGATCCGCAGCGAGTTCCCCAGTGCGTCGCAGACCTGCGGGGCCCCGCAGGGATTCGCCCAGTTCGCCCACGTGAAGCCGCGCCAGTTCAGGTTCGTGCGTCCGGCGTCGTTGAAGGAGAACGCGAAGATGTACGCGATGGGGACCAGGAGGTAGACGAAGGCGAGTCCTCCGAAGACCGGGATGATCCAGCGCCCGAACCGTTGCCGCATCGCCGCCCCCCCCTAGAACAGTTCCCGGGTGCCGAAGCGCCGGATGTAGATCATGACCAGGATCAGGATCGCGACCATGAGGATGAAGCTCAGCGCCGAGGCCCCCGGGTAGTCCACGACCCGGAAGAAGCGCGAGTCGATCACCTGCCCGATCATCGTGGTGTCGCGGTTGTTGCCGAGCAGGGACGCATTGACGAAGTCGCCGGAGGCGGGGATGAACGTCAGGAGGGTGCCGGCGAAGACGCCGGGCGCCGAGAGCGGCAGCGTCACCTTGCGGAACGTCGTGAACGGGGTCGCGTACAGGTCCCCCGAGGCCTCGAGCAGGCGGGTATCCAGGCTCGCGAGGCTCGCGTAGATCGGCAGCGTCATAAAGGGCAGGAAGTTGTAGGTCAGGCCGCAGACGACGGCGAACGCGGTCGCGGTCAGGCGGCCGTCCGGCGGCAGGATCGCCACGGCCCGGAGCACTTCCACGACGGGGCCCTCGTCGGCGAGGATCTGCTTCCAGGCCTGCGTGCGCAGGATGAAGCTGGAGAAGAACGGCGCGATCAGCAGCACCAGCAGGATGCCCGCGAGCAGCTTGCGGTGGCGCAGCCGCACGGCCACGAGGTAGGCCATCGGGTAGCCGATCAGCAAGGCGGCAACGGTGGCGATGAACGCGAACCAGAAGGAGCGCAGGAGCGCCTCCCAGTAGGCGGAGAGGACGACGGCGTAGTTGCGGAACTCGAGCGCGGGGACGAACTCCCCGACCTCGGCCCCCGGCGGCTTCGCGTAGAGCGACATGGCCAGCAGCACCACGACGGGCGCCGCGAAGAACAGCAGGAGGAAGATGAATCCCGGCAGCACGAGGTACAGCCCCGTGCGGCCCCGCCGCTTGGCAGCCGCGAGCTCCTCGGGGCTCGCCACCGCCGTCGTGCTCATACCGCGTCCACCCCCTCCGCCGCGTCCTCGTCCCCGGCCAGGCCGAAGGTGTACTCCGGGTCCCACACGAGCCGGACCTTGTCGCCCGGCGCGGCGGGCTTCTGCCCGAGGTTCTGGGAGAACGTCCCGACGAGGCCCACGCCGGGCGCGTCGACGAGGTACTCGGTGCTGATGCCCGTGAAGGAGGCGTCGACGACGTCGCCGAGCAGCTGGTTCACGCCGTCGGGGACGGGATCGGAGGCCTCGAGGATGCGCATCTTCTCCGGCCGCACCCCGGCGACGACGCGGCCCGAATGCGTCGTGGCCCGGTCCTTCGGGACCAGGACGCGCACTCCGGCCACGTCGACGCCGATCATGCCCCCCAGGTCTTCCTGGACACTGCCCTGCATCAGGTTGGACTTCCCGAGGAAGTTCGCGACGAAGGCCGTCTTCGGCAGCTCGTAGAGCTCGCGCGGCGGCCCGAGCTGCTCGACGCGTCCCTTGTTCATCACCGCGACCGTGTCGGCCATGGTCATGGCCTCCTCCTGGTCGTGGGTGACGTGGATGAACGTCAGCCCGACGTCCGTCTGGATCGCCTTGAGCTCGACCTGCATCTGGCGGCGCAGCTTCATGTCGAGGGCGCCGAGCGGCTCGTCGAGCAGGAGCACGGCCGGCCGGTTCACGAGGGCCCGGGCGAGCGCGACGCGCTGCTGCTGCCCTCCCGAGAGCTGGAACGGACGCCGGGCGCCGAGGTGGCCGAGCTCCACCATGTCCAGGGCCGCCTTGGCCTTCTCCTGCGTGCCGGAGACGCGGCGGCGGCGCAGCCCGAACGCGACGTTGTCCAGGACGCTCATGTGCGGGAAGAGCGCGTAGGACTGGAAGACGGTGTTGACCTGGCGCTGATGCGGGGCGAGGCGCGTGACGTCCTCGCCGCCGATGGAGATGGTGCCAGACGTCGGCTGTTCGAGGCCGGCGACCATCCGCAGCGTCGTCGTCTTGCCGCAGCCGGAGGGACCGAGCAGCGCGAAGAACGATCCGGCCGGGATCGTCAGGGAGACGTCGTCGACCGCCGTGAAGTCGGTGAAGCGCTTGACCACCGAGTCCAGGACCAGGTCCCGGCCCGACGTCGCCGTCCCCCGGGGGCGCTCCGGGGCCTCCTGCGCCATGGCCTAGACCCCGATGGCGGACTGGAAGCGGGAGCCGAAGTCGGATTCCTCCTCCGGGGAGAGGGAGCGGAAGACGTGGGCCTGGGCGAGGTCCTCCTCGGTGGGGAAGATCAGCGGGTTGTCCACGAGCTCCGGGTCGATCTGCTCCATGGCCTCGCGCGCGCCCTCGACGGGCGAGATGAAGTTGACGTAGGCGGCCACGATCGCGGCGATCTCGGGCTCGTAGTAGAAATCCATGAGCTTCTCCGCGTTGGTCTTGCGCGGCGAGGCGATGGGGACGAGCATGTTGTCGCTCCAGAGCGTGCAGCCTGCCTCGGGGATCGCGAACTCCCAGCGGTCGTCGTTCTCGAAGTTCAGCTGCGTGATGTCGCCGGACCAGCCGATCACGGCGAGCGCGTCACCGGAGACGAGATCCTCCTTGTAGGAGTTGCCGCGGACCTGCCGGATCTGGCCCGAGGCGATCTGCTCCTCGAGGACCTCCAGGCCGGCGTCGAACTCGTCGCCGCCCCAGTCGCCGGAGATGTCCACGCCGTTGTCCAGCATGATCAGGCCCATCGTGTCGCGCATCTCGTCGAGGACCTCGACGCGGCCGCGCAGCTCGGGCTTCCAGAGGTCGGACACGGTGCGCAGCCCGCCCGGGACGGCCTCCTTGTTCCAGGCGATGCCGGCGTAGCCGGACTGCCAGGTCAGGGACCTGTTGCGTCCCGGATCGAAGTCGACCTCGCGCAGGGCCGGCAGGAGGTTGGAGATGTTCGGGATGTTCGCGTGGTCGAGCTCCTGCACGTAGCCCTGGCGGATCACGCGGGCCGCCATCCAGTCCGTGAGCGTGATGATGTCCTGCCCGATGTCCTGCCCAGCCGAGAGCTGGCTCTGCACCTTGCCGTAGTAGGTGTCGTTGCCGTCGATGTCCTCCGAGTAGTTGACCCGGATGCCGGTCTCCTCGAAGAAGGTCTCGAGGCTCGGGTAGGTGCGGGTCGAGTCGTCGTAGTCGAGGTAGAGCGTCCAGTTCGCCCAGTTCACCGTCGGGTCGTCGGCGGAGATGTCCGCGACGGCGGACGGGGCGGCGGAGGTCTGCTGCGTGCCTCCGCGGGTTCCGCACGCGGCGAGCGCGCCGGCCAGCCCGAGTCCGCCGGCCCCATAGAGGAACCTCCGGCGGGTCAGCTGCGCGCGGATCAGGGACCGGACGGCGGGGTCGTTGAGGAGTTCGTGCCGGGGTCGTCTCGTCATGCTTGGATGATGGCAGCCGTCCGCGGCCGAGTCCATAGGCCGCGTTGTAAATTTTTGATTTCAGCACGAATTCCGTTGCGGACTGCTCCCTTTCGCAACCGATTCTTTGGGGATACCCTCATGCTGAGACGGGTCGACCGCCCCGTCCGCCGGCGAGCTCCAGGAGGTCCAGGCCAGTGGCCCCATCATCCGCCACCCCCAACGGGAACGGCTTCGCCATGGACGCGACGTCCAAGGCGATCATCGAGCAGCTGCAGGAGGACGGCCGGCGTTCCTACCCGGCCATCGGGCGCGCCGTGGGCCTGAGCGAGGCCGCGGTGCGCCAGCGCGTGCAGAAGCTCATCGACGCGAAGGTCATGCAGGTCGTGGCCGTGACCGACCCCCTGCAGCTCGGCTTCACGCGCCAGGCGATGATCGGCATCAAGTCCGACGGCGACATGGTCGCCACCGCGGACCGCGTCGCGGAACTGGCCGCCGTCGACTACTGCCTCGTCGTCGCCGGCTCCGTGGACATCCTCGCGGAGGTCGTCTGCGAGGACGACGACGACCTCCTGTCCACCATCAACGAGATCCGCGGCATCGACGGCGTCCGCGAGACCGAGACCTTCCTCTACCTCTCCCTCCGCAAGCAGGAATACGACTGGGGCACACGATGAACACCCTTCCCGGCACCACCCCCCGCGGCACCGACCGCCAGCAGGCTGCCCGCGACCACCTCTGGATGCACATGGCGCGGCACGCGCCGCTCGTGAACGGGGGCACGGTCCCCGTGATCACGCGCGGCGAGGGCCACATGATCTACGACGACCACGGCAAGGGCTACATCGACGGGCTCTCCGGCCTGTTCGTGGTCCAGGCGGGCCACGGCCGCGCCGAGCTGGCCGAGACGGCCGCGCGGCAGGCCGAGAAGCTCGCGTTCATGCCGCTGTGGTCCTACGGCCACGAGCCCGCGATCGACCTCGCCGAGCGGCTCGCCTCCTACACGCCCGGCGACCTGAACCGCGTCTTCTTCACGACGGGCGGCGGCGAGGCCGTCGAGTCCGCGTGGAAGCTCGCGAAGCAGTTCTTCAAGCTCACGGGCAAGCCGGGCAAGACGAAGGTCATCTCGCGTGCCGTGGCCTACCACGGCACGCCGCAGGGTGCCCTCTCGATCACCTCGATCCCCGGCATGAAGACGCCGTTCGAGCCGCTCGTGCCGGGCAGCTTCCGGGTGCCGAACACCAACTTCTACCGGGCTCCCGAGCAGTTCGGGGACAACGAGAAGGACTTCGGCCTGTGGGCGGCGGACCGGATCGCCGAGGCGATCGAGTTCGAGGGCCCCGACTCCGTCGCGGCCGTCTTCCTCGAGCCCGTGCAGAACTCGGGCGGCTGCTTTCCGCCGCCTCCCGGCTACTTCCAGCGCGTGCGGGAGATCTGCGACGAATACGACGTCCTGCTCGTCTCGGACGAGGTCATCTGCGCATTCGGCCGGATCGGCTCGATGTTCGCGTGCCAGGACTTCGGCTACACGCCCGACATCATCACGTGCGCCAAGGGCATGACGAGCGGCTACTCACCCATCGGGGCGATGATCGCCTCCGACCGCCTGTTCGAGCCGTTCACGCACGGCGACACGACGTTCTACCACGGCTACACCTTCGGCGGGCACCCCGTCTCGGCGGCCGTGGCCATGGCGAACCTGGACCTCTTCGAGCGGGAAGGGCTGAACCAGAACGTCAAGGACAACGCCCCGGCCTTCCGCGCGACGCTCGAGAGGCTCCTGGACCTGCCGATCGTCGGCGACGTGCGCGGCGAGGGCTACTTCTACGGGATCGAGCTCGTCAAGGACAAGGCCACCAAGGAGACCTTCACGGACGAGGAGTCGGAGCACCTGCTCCGCGGATTCCTCTCCACGGCCCTCTTCGAGGCCGGGTTGTACTGCCGGGCGGACGACCGCGGCGACCCCGTGGTGCAGCTCGCGCCACCGCTGACGATCGGCCAGGCGGAGTTCGACGAGATCGAGTCCATCCTGCGCTCCGTCCTCGTGGAGGGCCTGAACCACCTCTGAACCGCCCCTACCGCGGCCCGGGGGCCCGGGCTACGCTGGGCGGACAGCCCCGGGAGGCCGGCTGGTCCCCGGGGACCGGCCGGACAAGGGGGTCCACCATGAGCACGACGCCGCAGGGCGCCACCATCGACGAACGTCAGGCCCGCGCCGTGGCCGAGGCCGCGCGGGAGTCGGGCTGGTCACGTCCCAGCTTCGCCAAGGGCCTGTTCCTGGGCTCCTTCGACTTCTCGCTCGTCCACCCCCACCCCGCGCCGCCGCCCGGGGACGCCGCGCGGGGAGCCGCCTTCCTTCTGAGGCTGAGGTCCGCGCTCGAGGAGTTCGACGCCGGGCTCATCGAACGCGAGGCGCGCGTCCCCGACGCCTACATCGACACCCTGCGGGGACTCGGCGTGTTCGGGATGAAGGTCCCTCCCGAGTACGGCGGGCTCGGGCTCACGCTCGCCGACTACGGCCGCGCGCTCATGCTCATCGGCTCGATCAGCCCCGCGATGGGGGCGCTGGTCTCGGCCCACCAGTCCATCGGCGTCCCGGAGCCCGTGAAGATGTTCGGCACCGAGGAGCAGAAGCGCGCGTTCCTGCCGCGCTGCGCCGCGGGGGCCGTCACCGCGTTCCTGCTGACGGAGAACGACGTCGGATCCGACCCCGCGCGGCTCGGCACCACCGCGGCGCCGACCCCGGACGGGGACGCGTACGTGCTCGACGGGGCGAAGCTCTGGACCACCAACGGGACGGTCGCCGAGCTCGTCGTCGTCATGGCCCGCGTCGACCCCTACCGCGCCGCGGACGGCACGGAGCGCCGCGGCGGGATCACGGCGTTCGTCGTCGAGGCGGACAGCCCCGGCATCACGGTCGAGAACCGCAACGCGTTCATGGGGTTGCGCGGCATCGAGAACGGCGTGACGCGCTTCCGCGGCGTCCGGGTCCCGGCCGCGAACCGGCTCGGCGCGGAGGGGCAGGGGCTCAAGATCGCCCTGAGCACCCTGAACACCGGCCGGCTCTCGATCCCGGCCCTGTGCGCGGGCGCCGGGAAGTGGAGCCTGAAGATCGCCCGCGAGTGGTCGGGCGAACGCGTGCAGTGGGGCCGTCCGGTGGGCCGGCACGAGGCGGTGGGCCGCCAGCTCGCCGACCTCGCCGCGACGACGTTCGCCCTCGAGTCCGTGTTCGAGCTCTCGGCCGCGCTCGCCGACGCGGGCATGAAGGACGTGAGGATCGAGGCGGCCATCGCCAAGCTCTATTCCTCGGAGGCCGCGTGCCGGCTCGCCGACGAGCTCGTCCAGATCCGCGGCGGCCGCGGCTACGAGACCGCCGACTCGCAGCGGGCCCGCGGCGAGCGCGCCGTTCCCGCAGAGCAGCTGCTGCGCGACCTGCGGATCAACCGGATCTTCGAGGGATCCACGGAGATCATGCACTTGCTGATCGCCCGGGAGGCCGTCGACGCGCACCTCAAGGCCGCGGGCAAGCTCGCCGAGGCGGACGCGGCCCTCGGCGAGAAGGCGCGCGCCGCCGCCGGGGCCTCGCGGTTCTACGCCCGGTGGCTCCCGGGCCTCGCGGCGGGACCGGGGCTCGTGCCGACGTCGTACCGGGAGCACGGCCGGCTCGCGCGGCACGTGCGCTTCGCCGAGCGCGCCTCGCGCCGGCTCGCCCGCCACACCTTTGCCGGGATGGCCCGCTGGCAGGCCGGCCTCGAGGGGCGGCAGGCCTTCCTGGGCCGCATCGTGGACATCGGCGCGGAACTGTTCGCGATGTCGGCGTGCGTGAGCCGCGCCGCGCTGATCGCCCGCTCCGATCCGGCCCGCGCCCGCTCCGCCGCCGAGCTCGCCGACGCCGCCTGCCGGCAGGCCCGGCACCGCGTCGGGGAACTGTTCCGCGCCCTCTGGTCCAACACGGACGACGCCGACCGCCGGCTCGCGCGGAAGGTCCTCGCCGGGGACTACGCCTGGCTCGAGGACGGCGTGATCGACCCCTCCGAGGGCACCGGACCGTGGATCGCGCCCTGGTCCGGGGACGACGACGAGCGCCCCGACGTGCGCCAGCCCTACGGCGGGGGCTGAGCATGGGGATGCCCACGGCGTTCGACCGCGCCGAGGCCCGGATCCCGGCAGCCGCCGTCGACGCCGCGCTCGCCGGTGCCGCGACGCGCCCCTACTGGCTGGACTCCCCCGCGCGCCCGGCCGCGAGCGCACCGCTGTCCGGCCGGCACACCGCGGACCTCGCCGTTCTCGGCGCCGGCTACACGGGGCTCTGGACCGCCCTGCTGGCGAAGCGCGCCGACCCCGCCCGGCGCGTCGTGGTGCTCGAGGGCGGGCGGATCGGATGGGCGGCGTCGGGACGCAACGGGGGCTTCTGCGAGGACAGCCTCACGCACGGCGACGCGAACGGCCAGCGCCACCTGCCCCGGGAGAACGGGCGGCTGATCGAGCTCGGGCGGGAGAACCTCGCCGCGCTCCTCGCGGACCTGGACCGCCACGGGATCGACGCCGACGTGGCCCGCTCGGGATCGATCACGGCCGCGACCGAGGAGCACCAGGTGGCGTGGCTGCGCGAGGAGGCGGACGGGGGCGCGGGGTCCGGCCCCCTGTTCCTGGACCGCGCCGCGATGCTGGAGCGCATCGGTTCCCCGCTCCTGCTCGCCGGGCTGCGCGAGGAGGGCCGGACCGTGCTCGTCCACCCCGCGAAGCTCGCCTGGGGACTCGCCCGGTCGTGCGCCGAGGCCGGGGTCGAGATCATCGAGCAGTCCCCCGTGAGGTCCCTCGAGCGCGGCGGGCGCGGCCCCGGCGTCGTCCTGCGCACCGACGCCGGACGCGTCGCCGCGGACCAGGTGGCGCTCGCCGGCAACGCGTTCCCGCCGCTCCTGCGCCGGCTCCGCCTCCACACCGTGCCGGTCTACGACTACGTGCTCATGACGGAACCGCTCGACGCGGCGCAGTGGTCCTCGATCGGCTGGGACGGCGGGGAGGGCCTGGCCGACGCGGGGAACCGCTTCCACTACCTGCGGCCCGTGCGCGATGCGGACGGAGGGCGCCGGATCCTCATCGGCGGCTACGACGCGATCTACCGCTACGGGCGCTCGCTCGACCCCGCGCACCTGCAGCATCCGGCCTCGTTCCGCCGCCTCGCGGCCCACTTCCTGGCGTTCTTCCCGCAGCTCGAGGGCGTGCGGTTCAGCCACCAGTGGGGCGGGGCGATCGACACGTGCAGCCGCTTCTTCCCGTTCTTCGAGACGGCCCACGGCGGGCGAACGGCCTACGCCGCCGGGTTCACGGGCCTCGGCGTCGGGGCGAGCCGCTTCGCCGCCCGCGTCATGCTCGACCTGCTCGGGGGCGCCCCGACCGAGCTGACCGGGCTCGAACTGGTCCGCCGCAAGCCGCTGCCGTTCCCGCCCGAACCCGGCGCCTGGCTCGGCGTCCAGGCGATGACGGCGGCCCTGGTCGCCTCCGACCGCAACGGCGGCCGGAGGGGACCGTTCCTGCAGGCGATGGACGCGATCGGGATGGGCTTCGATTCCTAGGAATCCCCGGCCGCCGCCGGGTCAGCCGGCGTGGCCGTTGGGCCATCGCAGCAGGGCCGCGATACCGGCCCCGTTCGGCAGCACGCCCGGCGGGACGTAGCGGATCGCGGCGTCCGTCAGGGCGGCGGCCCGCAGGAGGACCTCCGGGGCCGGCCACTCGCCGATCACGCCCGCGCCGGGCGTGCCGGAGGCGTCCGTCGCGAGCCACGGCTCCGCGTCGAGGGCGAGCAGCGTGTGCTCGTCCTGGAACTCCGAGACCAGCACGGTGTCCGCCTGGGCCTGCTGCAGGGCGGAGACCACCTCCTCGAAGCCGAACACCGCCGCCGGGTGCTCGCCCGAGGCCCGGTTGCCGATCTTCTCCGTGAGCGCCTCGAGGTCCAGGGCCTGCACCTCGGCGACCTTCGCCTCGACGGCCTGCGCGGCGTGCGACTGGTCCGTCCCGCCGGCACGCGTGTTCTGGCCGATCTCGACGGCGAGGGCGCGCGTGGCCTCCGCGAGCTGGCCCAGGACGAGCTCCCGGGCCTTCACGTCGCCGGCGAGGACCACAAGCCGGGCACTGCTGCCGCGGACCACCTCGTCGATGTGCCCGGCGATCTCGTCCGCGTTGCGGCGCCAGATCTCCTCCGTCTGGGAGCGGTTCTGCGGCTCGGCGTAGCGGCCCGGGACCCGGCGCGCGTGGTGCGCCTCCTCGGGATCGCCCTCCACGCTGCGGCTCTCCGCGACGCCCGGCAGCGCCGAGTGCCGGAGCGTGACCTCGCCTCCGTCGCGCCCGACCTCGGCCAGGACGTAGGGGAACTGTCCGCCGCGGGCCCGGGCGAGGGGAACGAGGTTCGGGAACGGCCCGCACTCCACGTGCGGGGCACCCGCCTGGACGCCGGGGACGAGCTCGTCCAGCACCACTTCGCCGCCCGTCACGGCCACGAACCGCGCGACGGGTGCGGGGCGCCCCTCGGCCGGCACGAGCACTGCGCGGATGGCCTCGATGTCCCCGGGAGCGGCCTGCTGGCTCTGCAGCAGGCGGGCCACCGTATCGGGGAGCGTGTCGGCGGCCTCCTGCGCCGCGGTGGTTCCCAACGACGCGTCGACGAAGGCCGTGCACCACGGGCCTTCCTTCCTGTACAGGGTGGCGTCGATTCCAGTGGAACCTGCCCGGTGTGCCATGGGGAAACTCCTTCCCACGCGGCGTCGGCGCCGCGTGCTGCTCGGTCCGTCCGCCCACCGTAGCACCGCCCGCACGCCGCCGGTAGGGGCTTGACCGGGCTCCCCGCGGTGTGCCGAAACCGCTGGTCAGGCGGCGGTTGGAATCAGCACTCGACGACGTTCACGGCGAGTCCGCCGAGCGCGGTTTCCTTGTACTTGTGGCTCATGTCCTTGCCCGTCTCCCGCATGGTCACGATCACCTCGTCCAGGCTCACGCGGTGTTCGCCGTCCCCCATGAGCGCCATCTTGGCGGCGTTGATGGCCTTGGAGGCGGCGATCGCGTTGCGTTCGATGCACGGGATCTGCACGAGTCCGCCGATCGGATCGCACGTCAGGCCCAGGTTGTGCTCCATGGCGATCTCGGCGGCGTTCTCCACCTGGGCCGGGGAGCCGCCGAGGATCTCGGCGAGGCCGGCGGCGGCCATGGACGACGCCGAGCCGACCTCGCCCTGGCAGCCGACCTCGGCCCCGGAGATCGACGCCTGCTCCTTGTAGAGCACGCCGACCGCGGCCGACGCCAGCAGGAAGCGGACGACGACGTCCTCCTTGTCCGCCTGCGTGGCCCAGCCGATCCCGGGCGAGTAGTGCGTCGCGTAGAACATCACGGCCGGGATGATGCCGGCGGCGCCGTTCGTCGGGGCCGTGACGACGCGGCCGCCCGAGGCGTTCTCCTCGTTCACGGCCAGCGCCACGAGATTGACCCATTCCTGCCAGTACTTCGGGTCGCGGTCCTTGTCCTCCTTGGACAGGCGTTCGTGCCAGTCGGGGGCGCGGCGGCGGACCTTGAGCCCTCCGGGCAGGAGGCCCTCCCGTGCCAGGGCGCTGTTCTTCGACTCCTCCATGACGGACCAGATGTGCAGGAGCCCTTCCCGGACCTCCTCGCGGGAGCGGGTCGCGCACTCGTTGGCCATCATGACCTCGCTGATGCCCATGCCCGTGTCGCGGCAGTGCCCCAGGAGCTGGGCCGCCGTGCGGAAGGGGTAGGGCACGGCCGCGAGGTCCTGCTCGATCTCCTCGACGACGGCGTCCTCCTCGCCCTCGCGGACGATGAACCCGCCGCCGATCGAGAAGTAGGTCTCGTCGGCCAGGGCGGCCCCGTCGGCCCCCAGGGCCTGGAAGCGCATCCCGTTGGTGTGTCGGGGCAGGACGGTGAGCGGGTGCTGGACCATGTCCGGCACCCCGTAGGCGAGGTCCTTGCGCGCCCCGAGCTCGGCGGCGAGGCGCAGGACGCCGCTCGCCTCCTGGTCCGCGATCCGCTGGTCGACCTGCTCGGGGAGGATCAGCTCGGGCTGGAAGCCCTCGAGGCCGAGCATGACCGCGGTGAACGTGCCGTGGCCGCGCCCCGTGGCGGCGAGCGAGCCGTAGAGGTCGATCCGCAGGCCCTCGGTGGGCGCGACGAGGCCCCGTTCGGCGAGCCCCTCGACGAAGCGGAAGGCGGCGCGCATGGGCCCCACGGTGTGGGACGACGACGGTCCGATGCCGACGCTGAAGAGGTCGAAGACGCTGATGGCCATGGGTGGGGATTCCTTTGCGTGGATGCACTACGGGCCCGGAACCGGTCCGGTCCCGGGCCCGTGGTGCACGGTCCGGGGCTCAGCCGAGGTTCGGCAGGTCCGGGTAGAGGGGGTGGGCGGTGGCGAGGGCCTCGACGCGTTCCTTCAGGCCGGCCAGGGTCTCCGGATCGGCACCGTTTTCGTCGGTCCCGGCGATCAGGGCCTCGGCGATCACGTCCGCGACCTCGGCGAACGCTGCCTCGGAGAAGCCGCGTGTGGCCAGGGCCGGGGTCCCGATCCGCAGCCCCGAGGTCACCATCGGCGGGCGCGGATCGAACGGGACCGCGTTGCGGTTCACCGTGATCTCCACGGACGCGAGCAGATCCTCCGCCTGCTGCCCGTCGAGCACCGAGTCCCGCAGGTCCACCAGCACCAGGTGCACGTCCGTGCCCCCGGTCAAGACGCTGATCCCCCGCGAGGCCACGTCCGGGCGGGTGAGGCGTTCGGCCAGGATCCGCGCCCCGGCCAGGGTCCGCGCCTGGCGTTCGGCGAACTCCTCGCCCGCGGCGATCTTGAACGCGACCGCCTTGCCCGCGATCACGTGCTCCAACGGCCCGCCCTGCTGGCCCGGGAACACCGCGGAGTTGACCTTCTTGGCGATCTCCGGATCGTTGGAGAGGATGATTCCGCCGCGCGGGCCCGCCAGCGTCTTGTGCGTCGTGGAGGTCACCACGTGCGCGTGCGGGACCGGGGAGGGATGCAGCCCCGCCGCGACCAGGCCCGCGAAATGCGCCATGTCCACCATCAGGTACGCCCCGACCGCATCCGCGATCGCCCGGAAGCGGGCGAAGTCCAGCTGCCGCGGATACGCCGACCAACCGGCCACGATCAGCTTCGGCCGGTGCTCCAACGCCAGGGCCTCGACCTCGTCCATGTCCACCTCGTAGCTGGACTCGTCCACCCCGTACGGGACGATCGTGTACAAGCGGCCGGAGAAGTTGATCTTCATCCCGTGCGTCAAGTGCCCGCCATGGGCCAGATTCAACCCCAGCACCGTGTCGCCGGGACGGATCAGCGCGTGCATCACCGACGCGTTGGCCTGGGCCCCCGAATGAGGCTGCACGTTCGCGAAACCCGCCCCGAAGAGCGCCTTGACCCGCTCGATCGCCAGCGACTCGATCACGTCCACGTGCTCGCACCCACCGTAGTACCGGCGCCCCGGGTACCCTTCGGCATACTTGTTCGTCAACACCGAACCCTGCGCCGCCATCACCGCCTGCGCCGTGTGGTTCTCCGAAGCGATCATCTCCAGACCGCCCCGCTGCCGCGACAGCTCCGCGTCGATCCCCGCAGCGACCTCCGGATCCAACGCGGCCAACGACGCCGTCAACGACCCCGCGACCACCGGCTCATACGTGGTG
>NZ_JBNWUK010000023.1:0-29686 GCF_050563205.1 Zafaria sp. Z1313 | reverse complement strand
AGCCTCGATCCACCGACGGGCGATGTAGTCGGGGGCTGGATTTCTGAAGCAGCCTTGAGCGGGATTTTGGCATGACCGTGTAGCCGGCCTCGCTGCCGGTCGTGTTCCACGGTGGGTTCCCTCTGTCGCGCCGGTGTCGGCTGGTGGATGGCTTCTATGCGGGCTGCGGTGGCCGGTGGCGGGCGGTGAAGAGTCGTTCGAAGGCTTGCTGCCAGGGCCAGGACTCGGGCAGGCGTATCCGGATTCTGCGGGCGCTGGAGACGATCCGGGCCGGCAGGTTCACCAGCCGGGCCCGGATAGTGCCGGTGCGGGCCCGGGTGAAGGTCCCGGCGGCGAGGATCCCGGCTGCACGGGTGAGGTTGTAGGCCATCACCGCGCAGGCCAGCCAGGCGCTGTTGGCCCAGAAGTGTCCGGAGGGCAGGTGGGCCAGGGCGCTGTCCTTGAGATCGGCGTTGACTTGCTCGATGATCGCGTGTTGTCGGTGGGCCTTGTCGGCGGCCACGGTATCCAGGACCTCGGGATCGGTGGTGGTGAAGAAGGCATGGAACCGGTGGGTGTCGAACAAGGTCGGCTGCCCGTCGCCGTGTTTGGGGTTCAACTCGGGAATCCGGCGCACCACCAGCCGTCCGGGGATCCTCTCGGCCTTCTTCCGGGATGTGAAGGCGGTGAAGGGGACCTCGGCGACCTCGGCCTTCGAGGTCCAGGTGTCGGTGCCCTCGTCGTAGATCGCCTGTGGGTACTTGATGCCGGTCCAGGCCTGCTCGTCGATGGTGGCGATGGCCTTCTTGACTGCTTTGTCCATCCGCACGGTGACGGAGACATCGGCCCCCGCGGTGAGCGCGGCAGCCACGGTGGGGTGTCCGTAGAAGGCGGAATCGGCGCGAACCAGTACCCGGGTGCCGGCGGCCGGAGGCATTCGCTTCAGGGTGGCCAGTGCGTCGGCGACGAACCGGGAGGCCCCGCGTGGGGAGCCCACCGCGCCGCGGCGCAGGCGTTGGCCCAGGATCACCGGGGCCGTAGTCTCGGTGCTGGCGGTGGCCAACAGGGCATTGAGCCCGCGGACTCCGGAGTATCCGTATCCGGAGCCCTGCTTGGCGTAGCCGTGGACTTCGATGATCGTGTCGTCCACATCCACGAACACGAATCCTCCTGCGCCGTCTGCCGGAGCGCCCAGTAGCGGGGCCCGGTCGGCCAGGTTCGCCAAGAGCCGGGTGGCGACCGCGTCGAGCTGGCGGACGTGCCCGAAGGTGAAGGCGCGCAGGAACGAGCCCAACGTCGAGGGCGCATAACAGGCACTGAAGACCCGCTTCATCGCCCCATGGCGCAGTACCGCCATATCGTCGATCGAATCGGCGCCGGCACACATGCCAGCCACCAAGGCCGCGACCTTCGCCCCGGCATTGGCGCCCTTGTCCGTCGGCACCGTCAGCTGCCTGCCGGCCAGTGAGTGCAAGCCCGATTCTCGCGCCAGTTCCATCACCGGCACCAACCCCGCGGAACCGACGAGGTTCGGTTCGTCGAAGGAAACTGACAGTGCGGCCCGGGTGTGGGAAACTTGCATCTACGAGATGCCCTCTCATCGCGGTGGAACGGAACCCTGAACAAGTCCCATTCTTCCCGGTCAGACGGGCATTTCGTGCTTAATTACGTCCCACCTCAAGCGTGACGGTCGGTGGATCAAGGCTTAGGCGTCCTTCTTCCCGTCCCCCGGGATGACGCCGCAGCAGCCCCGGCGGCCGGTTCAACGGCCCCGGGGCGCTTGAATATTCACATACTTCTGCACACCTGTGGATAACCCTTCTGCACATCCTGTGCGCGACGAATCCCCCGAGGATTAAGGGATGTGGGCCCGGCGATGCATCGACGGGCCCCCGGATTTCCACCGTTTCCCCAGCGGACAGGCGGAAATCTGTGAACAACCCCGGTGGTAGGGGTGATTTCCACAGCCTTCATCCACAGTGTTTATAACTCACACCCGTGTAACTCACCGACCCAACGGCTCCGCATCGGCCTTACGGCGGCGAATAGAACATACTTACCAACAGCTGTGTCCCCAGTTGTGGATAACCCTCTGCACACGCTGTGCGTTAAACGCGCTCTATTGATTGAATTCTCCCAATCACTGTACGCTGGACGCGCCCCACCGATCGGGCGCAGCACAATGCCGGCCGCGGGCCGGAGGAAGCAGGGAACGTGCCATGGCCCTTGAGTGGAGCACCATCACCGAGCAGGACACCGCCGAGTGGGCGCGGCTGACCAACGAACTGGCCGTGGCCGACCAGACGGAGGAGTTCTACGAACCCGAGGACCTGGCCGAGGAGCTCGAGGAGCCCGGCGTCGATCCCGCACGCGACACGTGGGCGGTCCGCGAGGACGGACGGCTCGTCGCCTTCGGGCAAGTGCGGATCAGCGACGCCCTCCGCGACGGCTTCGCCAAGGCGCACCTCGGCGGCGGCGTGCACCCGGAGCACCGGCGGCGCGGGATCGGCCGCGCGCTCATGGAGCGCCTGGAGGACCGGGCCCGCGAGCTCGGCGGCGAACGCCACGCCGGCCACCCGCTCCTGCTGGACGTCTGGGCGGGGCGCCCGGAGTCCGGCGCCGCCCGGATGGCGTCCGTCCGCGGCTACGAGCCGGCACGCTACTTCCAGGACATGAAGGTCGAGCTGGGCGGCTGGGAGGTTCCCGCGGGTGCGGCGCCCTGCCCCGGCGTCGTGTTCGATCCAGCCCACGCGGAAGGGATCCGGCGCGCGCACAACGAGGCGTTCGCCGACCACTGGGGCTCCTCCGCCCGCTCGCCGGAGAAGTGGGCGGCCCAGCTCAAGGCCCGCAGCTTCCGCCCGGCCTATAGCCGAACGGTCCTCAGCGACGACCCGGGACTCGATCCCGAGGAGGCGGTCGACGCCTACGTCCTCTCCGGCCAGTGGGTCCCGAAGGAGCTCTACGTGTCCCTCGTGGGCACGCGCCGGCGCGCCAGGGGGCGGGGACATGCAGCGGCGCTGCTGACCGACGTCGTCCGCCAGGCCAAGGAGGACGGCTACGCCTCCGTGGAGCTCGGCGTCGACTCGGACAGCCCGACCGGGGCCGTCGGCCTGTACGAGCGGGTGGGCTTCCGGCGCGTTCGGACCAACGTCGTCTACTCCCGCCGCGCCTGAGCGGCGTCCGCGTCCGGCCTTGCCGCCGGGACGGGGGCGGAGCAGACTGTGTGGCACAGCACAGCACAGCACAGCACGGTCCGGCACGGCACGGAGTGGAGGAGACGTGATCGAACCGACGGGGACGCTCGTCGAACGGGACCCGGGAGTCGACTTGGTCGTCTCCCGGTACTTCTCCGCGCCGCCCGAGGACGTCTGGGACAGCATCACCGACAGCCGGCGGACCGCCCTCTGGTTCGGTCACTGGCAGGGAGAGGGCCGGACCGGGGGCGAGATCGTGGTGACGCTGACGGCGGAAGACGGGGCCCCGACGTCGCACTTGCGCGTGGCGGCCTGCGATCCGCCCCGCCGGCTCGAGCTCGTCATGCGGGACGAGCACGGCAGCTGGGACCTCGAACTGCTCGTGGAACCCGTGGACTCCGGCGCCTCCCTGTCGCTGGTCCACCATCTGGCCGACCGGGCCGGCCTCGCGGAGATCGGGCCCGGGTGGGAGTTCTACCTCGACCGCCTCGCGGCGAGCCGGGTCGACGGACCGCTCCCGGACTTCGCCGACTACTACCCCGCGCTCACGGAATACTACGGGGCCCTCTAGTCCCCGGCCCCGGGGGCCGGGCCTCAGAGGCCGAGCAGCAGCGTGGCCGCGATGACGAGCATCGTCGCGGCCACGACGCCGTCGAGGATCCGCCAGGACGCCGGCTTCGAGAAGAAGCCGCGCAGGGCCCGCGCGCCCAGGCCCAGGGCCGTGAACCACACGACGCTCGCCGATACGGCACCCGCGGCGAACCACCAGCGCCCCGGATCCCCGTGCGACGAGGCGATGGACCCGAGCAGCACCACGGTGTCGAGGTACACGTGGGGATTCAGCCAGGTCAGGGCGAAGGCGGTGGCCACGGCCCCGCCGAGCGTCGTCCCGCCCCCGCCCTCGGCCACCGTGAGAGCCGCGGGCGCCACGGCCCGGCGCAGGGCGAGAACGGCGTAGCCCACGAGGAACGCCGCACCGCCGATGCGGGCCATGGGCAGGATCCACGAGGTGCCGTCCACGAGGGCTCCGACGCCGGCGACGCCGGCCAGGATCAGGACGGCGTCGGAGGCCATGCAAAGCAGGATGACCGGCACGACGTGTTCGCGGCGGATGCCCTGGCGGAGCACGAACGCGTTCTGGGCGCCGATCGCGGCGATGAGCGAGAGTCCCAGGCCGAGGCCGGCGAGGGAGGAAGGAAGGAAGGGCATTCCTTGACGGTAGGCTCCGGCGCATCGACAGTCCAGCTCAAGAAATTCATGATGCGTTAGAGTTCCTTATGATCGATTTCCCCGCCGACCAGCTCCGTGCCTTCGCGGCCGTCGTCGACACCGGGACGTTCGAGGCCGCGGCGCGCCGGCTGCACGTCACCCCCTCGGCCGTCAGCCAGCGGATCAAGGCCCTCGAGCGCACGGCCGGAACCGTCGTCGTCCGCCGGACGAATCCCGCTCAGGCCACGCCCGCCGGAAGGGTCCTGGTCCGGCTCGCCCGCCAGCTCGACCTGCTGGCCTCGGAGGCCGCCGCCGAGCTGTCCGCGGCCGCGGGTGGCACCGATGCGCCCACCGCGCGGGCGCCGATCGCGCTCGTCGTCAATGCGGACTCGCTCGCCACGTGGTTCGGTGCCGCCCTGCCGGTCCTGGCCGCCGACCCGAACCTCGAACTCGAGATCCTGCGCGAGGACGAGGCCTTCTCGGCCGAGCACCTGCGCTCGGGTCGCGTCATGGGCGCCGTCACCACGAGCGGGCGCCCCGTCCAGGGCTGCGCGGCGGACCTGCTCGGCAGCATGCGCTACCTGGCCGTGGCCGCCCCGGCGTTCGCGGACCGGTGGTTCGGGCCGGACGGGCCCGGGCTCGCCGGGGCGCCCGCCGTCCACTTCGACCGCAACGATGCCCACCAGCGGGACCTGATCCGCGGGCACGCGGGGGCCGCCGCCCGTCCCCCGGGACACCACGTGCCGGATTCCGTCCAGTTCGTCGAGGCGATCCGCGCCGGGCTCGGCTGGGGCATGGTGCCCGAGCAGCAGATCCCCGGCGACGGCTCGTTGCGGCTCCTCGATCCCTCGTGGGTGCACGAGGTCCCGCTGTATTGGCAGCGCTGGAAGCTGGACTCGCCGGCCCTGGCCCGGGTGACCGCCGCCGTGAAGGGGGCCGCTGCCGCCGGGCTGCCGCGGTAGGGACGGCGGCCCGGGCCACCGGACGACGCCGGTGCCGGGCTCCGCCAGGAAGCGTTCCCCCGCGCGGCGGGAACAAGGGGACGACGCCGGGGCCGCCTCGTTGACGGCGGAGCGGCACCCCGGCAGGGTGGAGCCATGAGGATCCTCGTCACCGGTGGAACCGGCACGCTCGGCCCGCACGTCGTCGAACTCCTGCGCTCCCGGGGCGACGAGGTCCGCGTCCTGACGCGCCGGAGCGGGATCGACGGCGGCGTGACCGGGGACCTCGCCACGGGAGCGGGACTCGATCCGGCTTGCGAGGGTGTCGACGGGATCATCCACCTGGCCAGCGGCGGCATGGATGCGTCGCGGTGGGAGGAAGTGGATGTCGACGGAACCCGGCGGCTCGCCGCGGCGGCCGCCCGCGCCGGCGTGCGACACGTGCTGATGATCTCGATCCTGGGCGTGGACCGCATCCCGCTTCCGTACTACCGGGCCAAGCTCGCCGGGGAGCACGCACTGGCCAGGGCCGGCGCCCCCCATACCGTGCTCAGGCTCCCGCAGTTCCACGAGCTCGTCGACACCCTGCTCGGCCACCTGGCCAAGACGCCGCTCGTTCCCGTGCCGCGCGGGGTCTCCGTCCAGCCGCTCGCCGCGCGCGATGCTGCCCGCGTGGTCCTCGAGACCCTCGACTCCGGGGCCCGCGGCACGGTCATCGCGGCCGGCGGACCGCAGGAACTGCGGCTCAAGGACGCGGCCGAGCAGTGGCTCGCCGCCCGGCACGAGGCGGGCGGGCGCGGCGGGGCGGTCGTGCAGGTGCCCTTTCCCGGCTCCGTGGTCCGGGCCCTGCGGGACGGCCACAACCTGCGGCTGGACTCCAAGCAGCCCGGCCAGTCGTTCGGCGCCTGGGCCCGGGAGCGCTTCCTCGGGCTCCCGGAGACCGGGGCCCGCTGACCGTTCCCTCCGCCACGCCGCCGTGCCAGACTGGCCCCATGCCTGAGCCGACGCCGAAGCCCCGGGACGCCCTCGACTGGAACGGCGTGCTCGCCGAGCAGCTGGAGTGGCACTGGAACCACCACTTGCGCCGCCGCTTCGAGGGCCTGACCGACGAGGAGTACCTCTGGGAGCCCGTCCGCGGTTGCTGGAGCGTGCGCCCGCGGGGAACGCACGGGCCGGAGGCCGACGGCGCCGTGCAGCTCGGCGCGGGGCCGTTCGTCCTGGACTACGCGGACCCCGAGCCGGTTCCCGCGCCCGTGACGACGATCGCCTGGCGTATCGCCCACCTCGTGGTCGGGGTCTTCGGCCAGCGCAACGCCTCCCACTTCGGCGGTCCCGCCATGGATTACGCGGGGCACCGCTACGCCGGCACGGCGGCGGAAGCGCTCGATCAACTCGAGGAGGCGCATGCGCGGTGGAGGGACGGGGTCGCAGATCTCGGCGCCGAGGGGCTGCTGCGGCGGTGCGGCCCCGCCGAGGGCCCCTACGCCGAGGCGTCGCTCGCCGAGCTCGTGGTGCACATCAATCGCGAGGCCATCCACCACGGCGCCGAGATCTGCCTCCTGCGGGACCTCTACGCCCATACCGGACACCACGGGGCCAGATGACGGCGGATCCGGGCCGAAGAGATGCCGAATGCCGCATGCGGAATATAACGGTGCCCTCCAGCGGTGGTCACCCCTTGGGGACCGGCGGCCCGATCATCAGCAGCACGGCGGTGATGCCCGCGACGGCGGCGAGGCCGATCACGAGCGCCGCGGCCGGGTAGCGCAGGCACAGGGCCTGGATCCCCTCGACGGGACCGCGCGGCGCGTCGCCGCCCGGTGCCAGGCGCCACCCGCCGTCGAGTAGCCCCCGCCGCACCACCGCGCGCTCGAACGGCACGGTGCAGAAGGGGACCACGGCCGAGGCCAGCCCGAGCAGCCCGAGACCAAAGCCCCAGCGCTGGTTGACCCAGACGAAGACCATCACGATGCAGTACGCGATGAACACCACGCCGTGGACCAGGCCGAACACGGGCACGAACGCGTCGGAGGTGCCGGAGTACTTCAGCACCATGCCCGTGATGAGCAGCGCCCACGTGACCATCTCGGCGAGGGCGAGCGCCGCGTAGAGGCGCTTCGGGGAGGGGAGGCGGGTCGCGGGAGGGGCCGCGGCGGTGTTCTGGTGCATGTCGTCCTTTCGTCCGGGTTCCAGCATGTCACGACCGCGTGGCCGCCCGCTCCGGACGGTGCTATCCTCTGGCACGGAACCACCTGTTCCACCGGACGAGGGAGCCGTACCCGGAGCGCGACAAGACGGCCGTCGAAGGGAACGGTGTGTCATGGCCTGGTTGATCCTGGTGGCCTCGGGGCTGCTCGAGGCGGTCTGGGCGGTATCGCTCGGGAAGTCGGAGGGCTTCACCAAGCCCGCGCCCACGATCCTGTTCGGGGTGGCGCTCGTGCTCAGCATGGGAGGACTCGCCTACGCGATGCGGGAGATCTCCACGGGAACGGCCTACGCGGTGTGGGTCGGCATCGGCGCCTCGCTCACGGTCGCCTACGGGATGGCGTTCGGCGCGGAGTCGGTGAGCTGGCTCAAGATCCTGCTCATCACGGTCCTGATCGGCTGCGTCGTGGGGCTCAAGTTCGTCGAGTAGCCCCGGCGTCCCGCTGCCCGGGATCTTCCGCCCCCCGCGGCGTCAGCGCCAGCGCGTCGTCATGAAGAAGCCGGCCATCGCGATGCCGAAGCCGATCACGATGTTCCAGCCCCCGGCCACGACGATCGGCAGCAGGCCCTGGGAGATGTAGTAGGTCACGATCCACAGCAGGCCCAGGATCATGAGGCCGAACATCACCGGCTTGTACCAGGCGGGCAGCGGCGCGTGGCCGGCCTCCAGGTTGGCCCGGTCCTTGCTGCGGCGGACCTTGCGGCGCGTCCTTGACTCTGGCACTGCGTCTCCTGACCCCGGCGGGCGGACCTGTCCGCGGTTCCGGCCCCCGGGCGCTATCGTGGCTAGTGGACCCCGTGGGCATCCGCCCGGCGGGGGTTCCGATGGTGCCTCAATACTAGCGGGTGCCGGCAGGAGATCGTGGGCGGCGGGACGGTTCCCGCCGCGGGGTGCAAGGAGTCCCAGTGGACAGTACGACGCCGGTGCGCGCCGCGCGGTCCCGCCGCGCCCCGGGCGCGGGGCGGCGGACGCCCCGCGTCACGTTCACGGGAGTCCTCGGCGAGCTGCTCATCACGGCCGGGCTCGTGTTGCTGCTGTTCGTGGCCTGGGAGCTGTGGTGGACGAACCTCGAGGCCGACCGCCGGCAGGACACCGTGGCCGAGCAGCTCCTGCGCGGCTTCGACGACGTCCGCGTCCCCGGCCTCCCGGCCGGCGAACGGCTCGATCCGGCGGCCGAGGCGGCCAGGGACCGGGCCGAGTTCGGCGCCCCGCCCATCGCCGTCCTGCCGCACGCGGGGGCGACGTTCGGCGTGATGTACGTCCCGCGCTTCGGCGCGGACTACGCGCGGCCGGTGACGGACGGCGTCGGAACCGAGGTGCTGGACCACTTGGGGATCGGCCGCTACCCGCAGACCCAGATGCCGGGCGAGCTCGGCAACTTCGGCGTCGCCGCGCACCGGCAGACCCACGGGCAGGTCTTCTGGGACATCGACAAGCTCACCGACGGTGACCGGCTCTACGTGCAGACGGCCGAGGGCTTCTACCAGTACGCCTACCGGAGCACGGAGATCGTCCACCCCAGCCAGGGCGAGGTGCTCCTGCCCGTGCCGCACCAACCGGGCGTCGAACCGACGACCTCGCTGCTGACGCTCACGAGTTGCGATCCGCCCTTCACGACGAGGATGCGGATCATCGCCTACGCGGAGCTCGAGTCCTTCCGTCCCGCGGCCGCGGGACCGCAGCAGGCCATCGCCGATGTCGTCGAGAGCACCCGGGGGGACTAGCCGTGTACGCGTGGATGTTCAGCAAGCTGCCGGGCCCGCTGTGGGTGCGGATACTTATTTCCCTCCTGGTGATCGCCGCCGCCATACTGGTGCTGATGGAGTACGTCTTCCCGTGGGCCAGCCAGTTCAGCCCGTGGACCGAATCAACGATTGGCTTGGTGCTGCAGTCATGACCGCCCGGATCCTCGTGATCGACAACTACGACAGCTTCGTCTACACGCTGGTCGGCTACCTGCAGGAGCTCGGCGCGGAGACCACCGTGGTCCGCAACGACGACGTCAGCCTCGAGGAGGCGATCGAGCTCGCGTCCGTGCGCGATGGCGTGCTGGTCTCGCCCGGTCCGGGCAATCCGGCCGAGGCCGGCGTCTGCATCGACGTCATCCGCTGGTGCGGGAACGCCGGCAAGCCGATGCTCGGCGTCTGCCTCGGCCACCAGGCGCTCGCGGAGGCCTATGGCGGCACCGTGACGCACGCCGAGGAGCTCATGCACGGCAAGACCTCGCTCATCCACCACGGCGGCCACCCCGTCTTCCACGACGTGGCCAATCCGTTCACGGCCACCCGCTACCACTCGCTCGCCGCCGTGCGGGACACCGTCCCCGACGAACTGGAGATCATCGCGGAGACGGAAGGCGGGGTCGTCATGGGGCTCGCCCACCGCGACGCCCCGCTGTGGGGCGTGCAGTTCCACCCCGAGTCCGTGTTGACCGAGGGCGGCTACCAGATGCTCGGGAACTGGCTCGAGTCGCTCGGGGTCTCCGGCGCGGCCCAGCGCGCGGCCACGCTCAGCCCGCTCATCCAGGACTAGCACCGCCCGGGGGTGGTCAGCCCTCGTCCTCGTCCCCGTTGTCCTCGCCGTCCGCCGGTGGCTCCGTGCTCGGCGGCGGGCTGGATTCGTCGGCGGGCGGGCTCGACTCCCCGGGCGGATCGCTCGGGGCGGCCGGGGCCTTGGCCACGTCGATCGTGATGACGCCGTTCTGGTCCACGAGCTCGCCCGGCCGCGGGCTCTGATTGGTCACGAAGCCCGGATCGACGACGGAGTTCTCGACCTCGTTGACGACGAGCTGGAGGCCCGTGAGCGCCTCGTCCTCGAGCATCTGCCGGGCCTTCTCCTCCGTCATCCCGTCCGCCGAGAGGTTGGGGACGGTGACCTTGCCGCTCGAGAGGATCAGCTGCACGGTCGAGCCGACCTTGACCTGCTCGCCGATCGCCGGGTTGGTGCCGAGCACGTCCCGGGCCGGGACGCTCGGATGCTCCTTCTGGACCGTCTGGGGATCGACGACGAGCTTGAGCTGCTCGAGCGCGCTGCGCGCCGCGCTCTCCGAGAGCCCCTCGAGGCTCTCCGGGATCAGGACGTTCTCCGGCCCCTGCGAGAGCACCAGGACGACCTCGGACTGCACGCGCACGGATTCGCCCGCGCCCGGCGTGGTCCGGATGGCCTCGCCGTCCGGGACGTCGTCGCTGAACTCGCGCTCGATTCCTCCCAGCCGGAGGTTCGCCGCAAGGATCTCGTTCTGCGCCTGCGTCTCGGACATCCCGGAGACCTCCGGGACGGGAACGGTCGCGTTGCGGGCCTGCTCGGCCTGCGACCAGGACCAGAGGAACCAGGCTCCGGCGGCGACCACGAGGACCGCCAGCACGGTGAAGACGGTGATCCAGGCGCGCCGCCGCGAGCGTTCGTAGCGTTCCCGCTCGAGCTCGGCGGCGCGGGAGGCGGCGGCGTGCCCGTCGTCGTCGGGGAAGAGGAGCCCGCCCGCCGTGTCGGGGGATCCGGCGTCGTCCGCGGCCTCCGACGCCTCGGAGGAGTGCGCCGCGGCAACCGCTGCGAAGGAGCTCGTCGACGCGTCCTCGCCCGGGCCGACGAGGCCCGTCAGCGCCGCGGTGGGATCCGGAGGGAGGGCGTTGAGCGCCTGTGTGGAGACGGCGGCGACGGAGAGCGCCTGGGTCGCGTCGCCGAGGTCGTCCGGGAGCCCACGCCCGGCGAGGGCGGCCTCGAGGGCGTGGGCGAACGCGTCGGCGTCCTGGTAGCGCTCGTCGCGGTCCTTGCGCAGCGCCGTCGCGAGGACCTCGTCGAGCTGTCGGAAGACCTCGGGGTTGAGCCCGCTCGCGGTCGGGGCCTCCTCGCTGACGTGCTGGTAGGCCACGGAGACCGGGCTGTCGCCCGTAAAGGGCGGCCGGCCCGTGAGCAGCTCGAAGAGCAGGCAGCCGGCCGAGTAGAGGTCGCTGCGGGCATCCACCGTCTCCCCGCGCGCCTGCTCGGGGGACAGGTACTGGGCGGTGCCCACGACGGCCTGGGTCTGGGTCATGGTGGCGGCCGAGTCGGCGAGGGCGCGGGCGATCCCGAAGTCCATGACCTTGACCTCGTCGTCCCCCGTCACCATGACGTTCGCCGGCTTGATGTCCCGGTGGACGATCCCCTTGCGGTGGCTGTAGGCCAGGGCGGCGAGCACGCCGCGGGCGTAGCGGACGGAGGACTCGAGAGTGAGCTCGCCGGTCTTGATCAGCTCGCGCAGCGTCCGGCCCTCGACGAACTCCATGACGATGTACGGGACGCGCACCTCGTGCTGCTCGTCGGCCCCGAGCTCCTCCTCGCCCGTGTCGTACACCGCGACGACGGCGGGGTGGTTGAGCCCGGCGACGGCCTGCGCCTCGCGGCGGAAGCGCGCCTGGAACATCGGGTCCCGGGCCAGGTCGCGGCGCAGCAGCTTGATGGCGACGTCGCGGCCGAGCCGGATGTCCCGGCCCCGGTGCACGTCGGCCATGCCGCCGCGGCCGATGAGCTCGCCGACGTCGTAGCGTCCGTTGATGATGCGCGTCTGGGTCACGTTCCTCCTCCGCCGCTGCCTAGCCGTTGTCCGACGGCGGCGAGCTGGCTTCCCCGCTCGGATCCGGCGAGGGGCTGGTCGGCGGGGCGCTCGTCGTGGACGGGCCCGTCGAGAGCACGTAGACGACCTCGGATCCCGGGGCGGCCGGCGTGCCGCCCGAGGGGTTCGTGGAGACGACCGTGCCGACCGGCTGGTCGTTGGCCACCGAGCCGCCCGAGACCGGCGTCAGGCCGGCGGCCGAGATCGCGGCGCGGGCCGCCTCCTCGCTCTGGCCGACGAGCCCGCTCGGCACGTCGACGTCCTGCTCTTCCGGCGGGACGGCGTAGACCAGGTTGACCGTGGCGCCCTCGGCGAGGCTCCCCGTGGGGTCGATGTCGATGACGGTGTTCTCCGGCTGCGCCTCGGTCTCCCGCGGCCGGTCGGTCACGTTGAATCCGAGGCCCTCGAGGCGGGCGCGGGCGTCCTCGAGCTGCAGGCCCAGGTATTCGTTGCGGTTCACGGTCACGGTCGCCGGGGCAGGGGTGGTCGGCGACGGCGAGTCCGAGGTCGGGCTGGCCGACGTGCTCGTCGCCGAGGTGGTCGCGGCGGAGCTCGTCGGGCTCGCGCTCGTCGGCGGCGGGCTCGTTTCCTCCCCGGCACCCGTGAGCAGCGGGACGAGCCACGTGCCGAGGACGGCGAAGAGCACCAGGACGATCAGGGCGATGAGCGGCCACGTCCACGGGCTCCGCTTCGGCGCCGCGGGTGCCGGTTCCGCGTCCACCGCGGCCTCGTCGTCGTCCGGGTTCCAGGTGCGGCTCGCGCCGAGGACCGAGTCGAAGTCGTCGGCCGCTCGCTGCTGCCCCGTGGCCGCGCCCGCCGCCGCACCGGCGGCCGCGGCCGTGGCGGCGGATCCGACGGCGGGCAGGGCGCTCGTGCTCGGCGCGGCCGGCTCGTTCACGGTCGTCGGGTGGGCCTGCGTCGCGGTGTCCCCGGCGGGGATCGCGGCGGTCGCGGAGGTGTCCGCGGCGAAGAGCAGCATGCCGGGAACCGCCGCCTGGGCGGCCTTGACGTTGCCGGCACGGAGGGCGTCAGCGGCCTCGGCGAGCCGGGTCGCGTCGGCGGGACGGTCCGCCGGGGACTTCGCGAGCATCGACATCAGCAGCGCCCGCACGGGGGCCGGGAGGGAATCGGGCAGTGGCGGCGGGGCGTCGTTGACCTGGGCGAGGGCGATCGCGATCTGCGACTCGCCCGAGAACGGCCGTCGGCCGGCGAGGCACTCGTAGCCGATGACGCCGAGCGAGTAGATGTCGCTCGCCCCCGTGGCCTGCTGTCCCGTGGCCTGCTCCGGCGCCAGGTACTGCGCCGTGCCCATGACCTGGCCGGTCGCGGTCAGCGGCACCTGGTTGGCGATCCGGGCGATGCCGAAGTCGGTGATCTTCACGCGGCCGTCGGGCATGATCAGCAGGTTGCCCGGCTTGACGTCGCGGTGCACGAGGCCCTGCGCGTGCGCGGCGGCGAGCGCCCGGGCGGTCTGGCCGATGATGGACAGCGTCCGGTCCGGGCTCAGGACCTTCTCGCGCTCGATGATCGAGGACAGCGGCTGGCCCGGGACGAGCTCCATCACGAGGTAGGCGGAGCCGGACTCCTCGCCGTAGTCGAAGACGTTCGCGATCCCGTTGTGGTTCAGCAGCGCCGTGTGGCGGGCCTCGGCCCGGAAGCGCTGGAGGAAGCCGGGGTCCCCGGTGTATTCCTCCTTGAGGATCTTGATGGCCACGGTCCGTCCCAGGATCTGGTCCTGGGCCTTCCAGACCTCACCCATGCCGCCGATGGCAATGCGGTCGGTCAGCTTGAACCGTCCGCCCAGGGTGATACCCGATGTTGGCCTCACTTGTTGAACACCGCCTCTAGGATCTTCTTCAGGTTGGGACTGGTCAGCGTGTGGCCGGTCGCGTAATCGATCTTCTCTACAACAATTGTGACGGCGACCTGGGGGTCGTCCGCGGGCGCAAAGCCGGTGATCCACGAATTGACGCGGTCCGTGCCGTCGCCGAGCTCCGCCGTTCCCGTCTTCGCGGCGATGTCGAGCCCGGGGATGGCGGCCGAGGCGGCCGTGCCGCCGTCGAGCGGGCCGCGCATGAGCTCGGTGACCTGTTCGGCGACCTCCGGGGTCGTGGCCGTGCTGAACTCCTCCGGCTGCGTCTCCTCCAGGACCCGCAGGTCCGGCGCGACGACCTTGCGGACCAGGTTCGGCTTCATGATCACGCCGTCGTTGGCGATGCCCATGGCGACCATGTTCATCTGCAGCGGGCTCGCCTTGACGTCGAACTGCCCGATCGAGGACTGCGCAAGCTGCGCCGCGGTCAGCTCCGAGGGGAACACCGAGGGGGCCACGCGCGTCGGGAAGTCGATCTGCTGGCCGAAGCCGAAGCGCTCGGTGACGTCCCGCAGCGCGTCCTCGCCGACCGTCCGGGAGATCTCCACGAACGGCGTGTTGCAGCTCTGGGCCATGATGAAGTCGAGCTGCGCTTGCGGCCGCTGGGTGCAGATGCCCTCGCCGAAGTTGCTGATCTCCGCGGTGGTCCCCGGGAGCTGGACGCTCGCCGGGTTCTCGAAGACCGTGTCGAGGTCGAACTCCCCGGACTCGAGCGCGGCGACGACGTCGAGGATCTTGAAGGTCGATCCGGGGGAGATCAGGTGGCCCGTGGCGGGGTTGATGTAGGGGCTCAGGCCGGGCGTCTCGAGCAGCTCGGCCATGTTGGCGGAGGCCTGGGACGTGCTGTGCACGGCGAGCTTGTTGGTGTCGTATCCCGGCTTGGAGACCATGGCCAGGATGTCGCCGGTGCGCGGATCGGAGACGATCGCGGTGG
The DNA here is from genome assembly GCF_050563205.1 of Zafaria sp. Z1313. NCBI lineage: Bacteria > Bacillati > Actinomycetota > Actinomycetes > Micrococcales > Micrococcaceae > Zafaria > Zafaria sp. Z1313. The sequence goes on along the minus strand of NZ_JBNWUK010000023.1, from coordinate 14,762 downwards.
ACTGGACGCCGTCGGGGAGGATGTCGTAGACCTGCTGCTGCAGCTCGCCGTCGATCGTCAGCTCCACCGAGGCGCCCTCGTTGCTGGCCCCGGAGACGAGGTTCACGAGGCGCGTGAAGAACTGGCTGTCGCTCTGGCCCGTGAGCTCGGGGTTCTTGGCCGACTCGAGGTGCGTGGAGCCGTAGGCGAGCGAGTAGAAGCCCGTGAGGTGGGAGTACTGCAGCGGCGTGTTGTAGCGCCGCTGGTGCTCGAACTGGCCGTCGGAGCGCACCGACTCGGCCACGGGCTCGCCGTCCACGAGGATCGCGCCGCGGGCCAGGTCGAAGTCGCGGTAGAGCTGGCGGTTGTTCAGCGGGTTCGCGTTGAGCTCGGCGGCGGCGAAGAACTGGATGTAGCTCAAGGCGCCCATGACGGCCAGGAAGAGCACCATCACGCCGATCCAGACGTTGCGGATGGCCTGGTTCATGCCGTGCCTCCTTCGGCGTCGCGGGTCCCGGGCGCGGCCCGCTTCGGGGTCCGGCCGGCCGGGCGGCCCCGCCGCCCGCCGCCCTCGCCGGAGGGCGCCGTCGTGGCCACCTCGAGGTCGGTCAGCGGTCCGACGGCGGCCGGGCGGCGCGCGTTGTTGGACACGAGCAGGAGCAGGGCCACGATGATCCAGTTGGACAGGAGGGAGGAGCCGCCCGCGGCGACGAACGGCGTGGTCAGGCCCGTGAGCGGGATGAGCCGCGTGATGCCACCCATGACCACGAAGCACTGCAGGCCGATCGTGAAGGACAAGCCGGCCGCGAGGAGCTTCCCGAACGCGTCGCGCGTGCCCAGGGCGGCGCGGATGCCGCGGCTGACGAGCAGGACGTAGAGCAGGATGATCGCCGTGATGCCGATGAGCCCGAGCTCCTCGCCGAGGGCGGCGACGATCATGTCCGAGTTGGCATAGGGCACCAGGTCGGGGCGCCCCCCGCCGATCCCGCTGCCGAACAGGCCGCCGTTGGCCAGCCCGAAGAGCCCCTGGACGATCTGCCCGCTGCCGCCCTGCCGGTTGATCACCTCGGGATCGAAGGCGTTGACCCAGGCGTCGATGCGGCGCGTGACGTGGCCCATGAAGCGGGCGGCCAGGACGCCGCCGACGGCGACCATGCCGAGCCCGATCACGATCCAGCTGATCCGCGCGGTGGCGACGTAGATCATGACCATGAAGAGCCCGAAGAACAGGATCGAGGAGCCCAGGTCGCGCTGGAAGACGAGCACGCCGATGCTGATGAGCCACGCCACGACCATGGGCCCCAGGTCCCGGGCGCGCGGCAGCTGCAGCGGCCCGAACTTGCGCCCCGCGAGCAGGATCAGGTCGCGGTTGTTGGAGAGGTATCCGGCGAAGAAGATCGAGAGCGTGATCTTGGCCAGCTCGCCCGGCTGGAAGGACAGCGGTCCCATGCGCACCCAGATCCGGGCGCCGTTGATCTCGGCCCCGAGCCCGGGGACGAGCGGCAGCAGCAGGAGCACGCCGCTGGCCAGGAGGAAGATGTAGGTCGCACGCCGCAGCACGCGGTGGTCGCGCAGGGCCCACAGCGTGATGATCGCGGCCGCCATGGCCACCCCGGTCCACAGCAGCTGCCGCGTGGCCGCCGAGTCGCCCGTCGTGAGGTCGAGCCGGTGGATCATGGCGATCCCGATCCCGTTCAGCGCCACGACGCACGGCAGGATGATGGGGTCGGCGTACTTCGCCCAGATCCGCAGGACGATGTGCACGGCGAGGGCGAGTCCGGCGAGGACGGCGCCCTGCTGGACGAAGTCGGGATCCGGGCCCGCCGGGTTCGTGGCGCTGGCCAGGTAGTTGGCCCCGACGGCCACGCCGAGCGCGAGCACCAGGAGCCACAGCTCCGTGTTGCGCCGGGAGACCGGGGCGGTCTGCACGTCGGTCATGGGGACACCTCGCTGCAGTAGGACGGCGGGACGGTGGGCGAGATGCCGCTTCCCGGCTCGGCGGGAACCACCACGGGACAGTTCTGCCGGGCGGTGGTGAGCAGCTCGGTGACGATGTCCTGGGCGTGTTCGAGGTCCCGCGCGGGCAGCGAGGACTTGATCCGCTGCTGGGTGTAGGCGGGGAGGGCCTCGAGCGGGATGTCGGTGGTCTGGTCCAGCCGCGAGAGCCTGATCGGCCCCAGGTCCTGCGAGACGCCGTTGAAGATCGCGACGCGGCCGGCGTTGTTGCCGACGTAGTACTGGGTCTGCGTCCACGCGTAGCCGAACCACAGCACGGTGGCCAGGATCAGGCCCATGAGCCCGAGGAAGGCGGGGATCAGCCAGGGGCGGGACGGGGCCTTCGCCTGGAAGGTGGACTCGGCCTCCGGGCCGGACTGCCCGGCGGGCACGGCGGCCTTGTGGGTCAGGATGGCCGCGGCGCGCTTCTCCGCGGAGCGGGTCGTCACCATGGGGATGTGCCCGGTCTGCGTCGCGAGCAGGGCCGAGCCGACGAGGACGTGGGGCCGGTGGGAGAGCTCGTGGCGGATCACGGCGGCGCTCGCCGCGACGTCGCCCTCCCGGGCGATCTGGAGGATCCCCGTGTCCGGGGCCGCCTCGGTCGCCTGCCCCGCGCCGCCGGTGGAGGAGAACGACGCCGATGCGGCACCGGCGTCGTCCTCGTCCGCGACCTCGATGACCACGACGGTGACGTTATCGGGGGCGCCGTTGGCGAGGGTGACGGCGACGAGGTCGTCGGCCGTCTCCTGGAGGGATGCGGTCCCGCGCACGATCTGCTCGGTGATGGCGTCCGGGACGACGGCGTTGAGGCCGTCGGAGCACAAGAGCCAGCGCTCGCCCGGGGTGACGGGGTACTGCGCGATGTCCAGCTCGGGACTCGCGTCCGAGTCGCCGAGGACCCGCATGAGCACGTTCTTGTGCGGGTGGTGCTCGGCCTCCTCGGGGCGCAGGCGGCCCTCGTCGACGAGGCGCTGGACGAACGTGTGGTCGCGGCTGATCTGCTCGAACTCGCCGTTCTTGAGCCGGTAGGCGCGGGAATCGCCGATGTGCGCGTACTGGAAGACGCCGCCCGTGAGCAGCAGCGCCGTGACGGTCGTGCCCATGCCGGAGAGCTTCGGGTTGGCGCTCACGAGCTCGTTGAGGATCGAGTTCGCCGTCTGGATCTCATCCGGCAGCACCGTCTCGATGTCCTGCGTGGTCTCCTGGTCCAGGTGCACCAGGTCCAGCACCGTGGACGCCGAGGCGACGTCCCCGCCGACATGGCCGCCCATGCCGTCGGCGACGACGGCAAGGTAGCGCCCGGCGTAGGCGGAGTCCTGGTTGTTGGACCGGATCCTGCCCACGTCGGTCGCGGCGGCGAACCGGAGGGTGAGGGCCATGCTACGGCCTCAGCTCCATGACCGTCTTCCCGATCCGGATCTTCTGGCCGAGCTCCACGGGCTGGGCGCGGGTGAGCTGGGAATCGCCGAGGAACGTGCCGTTGGTGGAGCCCAGGTCCTCGATGAACCAGCGGCTGCCCTGCGGGAAGAGGCGGGCGTGGCGGCCCGAGGCGTAGTCGTCCTCGAGCACGAGGGTGGCCTCCTGGGCGCGGCCGAGCAGGATGGGGCTCGCCGCGAGCTCGAGGCTCGTCCCCGTGAGCGGGCCCTCCAGGACCTCGAGGCTGCGGGCCTGCTGGCGCGGCGGCTGTTCGGGTTCGGCGCGGGGTGCCGCCCCGGCGGCGGGCGCCGCGGAGGCCGTCCCCGTCCCGGTGCGGGCGCGTTTGCCGATGATGAGATCGCGCCGTAGCGCGGCCACGATGCTCAGGATCAGGATCCACAACAGGATCAGGAAGCCCAGGCGCAGGGCCGTCAGGACGAGTTCGGTCACGGGCGGCCTCCGGAACGTTGGGGGAGCAGCCGGAAGGTGATGCGGGTGCGGCCCATCGCGATGACCGAGCCGTCGAAGAGCTCCTCGCGGCCGTCCACCTTCTGGCCGTTGACGTAGCTGCCGTTGGTCGAGCCGAGGTCCACGGCCCACGCGCGGCCGCGCTCGCTGCGGATCTCCAGGTGGCGGCGCGAGACGCCCGGGTCCTCCACGGGGATGTCCGCGTCGGAGGAGCGCCCCAGGACCACGGAATCGGAGTTCAGGGCGTAGCGCTGGCCGCCCAGGTCCAGCACGGGCTGCAGGCGGGCTGGCTGCCGTTCCGGAGCGGCGGGCGGGGCGGGACGCGAGGGGGCGGAGTCCTTGGCGATCGAGGTCTCCACGGCGACGTCGCCCGGGCGGGCGTCGGCGTCCTTGGAGAAGGACACGCGCACGGCGCCCTGCAGGGTGTAGCGCTGGCTCTTGGCGTGCTCGATCGCGACGTCGCACAGCTCCTCGGCGAGGGCGGGGCCCCACTGCCGCGCCTTGGCGTAGTCGGAGGCGCCGAGCTTGACCTCGAAGACGTTGGGGGCGAGCGTGCGCCCCTGCGAGAGGGAGAGCGTGTTGCGGTCCATCTGGTTGCGCAGCCGGCTCGCGATCTCCACGGGCTGCACGCCGGAGGATCCGGAACCGCGGAAGACGCTGGTGACCAGCTTCTCCAGGCCGCGCTCGACGTTGTCCACCAAGCCCATGGCGCTGCTCCTCTCGGGTCCGATCTTCCGTTCCGTGTGGCCTCCCGTGGCGCGGCCGGGCCGCGGGGCGGGCTGGCCCGTGCTTGTTCGATACTACTGGTCTTGCCCCGGGTTGGGTTCGAGCCGGGTGCAATCGCCTCCAATTCGAAACGTCCCGCCGGCGTCCCGGGTTCCCCGCGTGGCCCGGATCACGGGCCGGAGCCGATTAGGAGGATCGCGCCCCTGGTGCTTATGATTGATCTCGCTGTTCTACGGGAAGCCGGAGAATCACGCACTGCGCGAGTGGCGGAATTGGCAGACGCGCTGGCTTCAGGTGCCAGTGCCCGCAAGGGCGTGGGGGTTCAAGTCCCCCCTCGCGCACGAACAGAAAATGGCCTCTGACCTGGGGTTTAGATCCCCGGGTTGGGGGTCATTTTCGTGCCATGTGCTGAGATATGTGCTAAGCCCCACCGAGATGGGCCGCGAAGCGGTCTGCTGCGGCTTTCTGCATCGTCGGGGTGACATGGCTGTAGATGTTCATCGTGGTTGTGATGGTGGAGTGCCCCAGGCGCTCCTGTACTACCTTGGGATGCTCGCCAAGCTCCAGCAGGAGTGTGGCGTGCGTGTGGCGCAGCCCCTTGATCGTCACGCGGGGCAGCGTCGGGTGTGCCTTGGCGAGCCAGTTCATGCGGCGATCCCAGCGGCTCGTCATGGCGTCGGGTGAGCGCAGCTTGCCCTCGTCGTCACCGAACACATACGCATCGGCTTTCGCCAAATCGAACGACACTTCGGCGCGGGCGACCTTGTAGGAGGCGAGCACTTTGAGGGTCGCGGCGTCCACGTCGATCACGCGGGCGGTGCCCGTTTTCGTGGTCTTGGTGGTCGTCCAGTCCTCGGTGTTCACCGCTCGCCGGATGCTGATGCGCCCGGTCTTGGTGTTGATGTCGTTCCATCTGAGCGCGAGAGCTTCGGAGCGTCGCATCCCGGTGTAGGCGATCAGTCGCCACAGTGGGAACAGTTCGTCTTGCAGTTCCTTCTCGTTCCAAGTGAGGAACGTCTGTAGCTGCTCGCCCGTCCAGGTCACGATTTCCGGTTTCTGCGCTCGAACCTGTGACGACTTCGGGGCGTTCACGGTGCGCTTCTTCTTTGCCGGGTTGACTTGGATCAGCCCATCGTCGATTGCGGCGTCGAGGATCGCGCCGAGGACGACGTGCACCTTGTGGATGCTGTTGGCCGAGAGTGGTTTGCCTTTGCCGTACGCGTCCTTGCGCCCGCTCTTTTCCAACTCCCGGTAGTGGGAGCCGATGCGGGTGGCGGTGAGCTTGTCGATCCTGATGCGACCCAGGTCGGGGGTGATGTGGTTACGGATGATCTTCCGATACCCCTTGATCGTGGAATCGGCCAGCCGCAAGCTCGACATCCAATGCTCGGCGTACACACCGACCGTGGGGGTCTTGCCCTGGAACTTCTCGTTCCTCGCTTTCTTTCGTAGCGCCTCGGTGAGCGCGGCCTGTGCTTCTTCGAGGTCGGTGAACCCGCCACGGGTGAGCCGCTTCTCGCCCAGCTCGGGCTTCTCCGGGTCGATCAGCACATAGATTTGGAACTTCCACCGTCGCCCCTTGCGGGTCTGGTAGTCGCCCAGCGATCCCTGATGCCGCGACCGGGAACGTCGCTGCTGCTTCTGCTTCACCCCCTCAACGCTGCTCGGTGCCGCCTCGTCCGGCGGCGGGTGACTGGCTGGTGCCATAGACCTTGCTCCTTTCTCTCGTGGTGGTTCGTTACTCGAACGCGAGTGAGGCGTTCGGGTCGAGTTGCAACAGCCTGCCGGTGGCGTGTTCCTCGCGGGCGGTCTGCACGTCGTAGCGTTCCTGGTACACCTCGCGCGGAGTGATACCAACCTGGCCGCGGTCGTACTTGGCGAGTATTTCCTCGGCCCAGTGCGCCGAGTTGATCGCTTGGAAGCGTTGCTCTTTCCAGTAGCGCACCAAGTCCTCGGTGGTGAGCTTCACGGCGCCTGCGACCCATGCCTGTATCTCTTCGGGTAGGAACGACTCGGGCACCCCGGTCAGCGTGACCGCCTCAGCAAGCGGGGTAAGAAGAGCTGCGGGTGTGGTGCGGAGGATGTAGGCGAGGGCGGTGAGGTCGTCCACGTCCACGCGCCGGTCGCCGTTCTCGATCTTGCTGATCCCCGACGGGGCGAGCTTTCGGCCCGCCTCGGTCATCAGCCGGGCGGCGGTGCGCACGTCCATGCCGATGGCCTGGCGTGCGGTGCGGAGGTTCTGGGCGACGTGCTCGTGCGTGATCCCGGCGGGGTTTCCCCGCACTCGTTCTGTTTCCATACTAGGAACGTACATGCCCGCTCTTGACTCGTCAAGCACCATACTGTACTTTATTGGGAACTCAGGACTCTTGATTAGGGACGGCAGGCAGGGCGATGAGAGACATATCGGTGACATTGGACGACTTACGGGCCTCCCGTAACGCGGTCATTACACGGGCGGAGGCTGCGGCGGCGCTCGGGGTCGATCCCCGCACGATCACGGCGAGCATCGAGAACGGGTCGATCCCGTCCGTGAAGCTCGGCAGGCGGGTCGTGATTCCACGAGAGAAGTTCCTGCGCATCTTCGACGGCGACGACGCACACTCCACGGTTCCCGGCACCCCCGCGCGGTGAACAGGGCTGGTGGTGCCGATTCGGCACTCCCGTGCTGGTCGTCCGGCGCTTTGTCGGACGTGCCGCGTAGACTGAACTCACGAAGCCGACCACAAGGAGGCACCCCATTATGGCGACGAAGACTCGCGTATCCGAGGCGCACGTTCAGCGCGTGCTCACTGAGGTGCAGGCCGGGCAGCAGACCGCCGGTGAGCAGATGACCCCCGAGGGGCTGGAGCTTCTGGCCCGCCAGGTGCGCGGCGAGATCACCGTGGACGAGGCTGTCGAAGTGATCGCCGCCCGTACCCGCGCACGCCTGGCCGCTCGCACCGCCTGAACCGCTCGGCGTCGCGATGCCTGATCGGTACACCTATCCGGGCAGCGATGTTCTGGTCAACACGTTCGGCATCACCGACTACGACGACTGGAAAGATGCTGAGGCCGACTTCATCGGTGCCCGCATGGGTGCGCTACGCGAGCACCCCGTCGCTGGTGGCTACGATCTGCCGCACTTGCAAGCGATCCACGCCTACCTGACGCAAGATATGTACTCCTGGGGTGGCGAGATTCGCGCCACCGACACCCATCCCGGCGGCACCGGCATTGCGCATTGCCGCCCGCAGTTCATCGTTCCCGAGACGGAGCGCGTGTTTGGTGCGCTCGCCCAGCGCGACTACCTGCGCGACCTGGACGTGGATGCGTTCTCGGATGGGCTGGCGTGGGTGTGGGGTGAGACGACGGCGATCCATCCGTTCCGTGACGTGAACACGCGCAGTCAGCATGTCTTCTTCAACCAGCTCGCCCGCGATGCCGGGTGGGTGATCGACTGGTCGCAGATCCCCGGCGACGTGTTCGCCCATGCCCGCACCCTCGCCATCGTGGAAGATCACTCCGGGCTTGACGCGCTGATCCGCCCGAACCTCGTCACCGTCGAAGACGCCGCACGCTCCGACCGGCTCACGGCGAGCCTGGACGGGCACGCACAGGGCTTCACCACTCGCCGGTCGGTGCGCGACCCGGAGACGTTGGATCGCGCGCTCGACGCCGCCCGGCAGCGCCGCTGGAACCTCCAGCCGCCTGAGGCGTTCGGTGGCGCGTCGCCCTGTGATCCGCGCAGCGGCCCCTCGCTCGGCCTATAAGCCCAGGCTCGGGCCGTCACGCCGTGGCTCTGTGCTCGGGTGGTTCTGCTCGACCGTGCCGCGCAGTCGCCGCGCGCGGTCAGCGGCAAGCTGCCGGACCTGCTCTGCCGCTGCACGCTTCACTTCGACCAGTGCGGCGGCTTGCTCGGGCGGCAGGGCGCGCAATTCCTCGGCATCGCGCCGCGCCACCGCCGCCTGTGCGTGCACGTTGCGGGCTTCGCGGTCGGGGCGGATGAACCGTGCTCGTATCGGGTCACGACGCACCCGTTCGACCCCCAACTCTCGCGCGAGCAGCGTGAGGCGTTCGCGGTTGTGCTGGTCTTTGAGCGCCGCCCGCCCAGACTGCGCATCCGCGAGGCGGCGGTCAGCGTCGATCACTCGCGGGTCGTTCTCGGCACGCCGCTCGGCAGCGGTGGTGGCCCACTCGGTGAGGCCGTCACCGTGGCGCGGTAGTACACCCCAGGCGTCGCGCACCTGCTCGCGTGCCGTGTGGGTGCGCTCGGTCGCGGCCTGGTACTCCTGTCGCGCTCGGCGTCGTCCGAACCTGCCCGACGTGGCGAGCCGTTCCGATGTGGTGCTCTCGGCGGTGACGGCTGTGAGGTAGGTTTCGCCGTCCTCGACGGCCTGCGGCACCAACTCCGCGACGACCTCGGCGCGGGCTTGGGCTGTGTGAGTCTCGGCGGCGCGGATCATCTCGGCGCTTTGCTCGTCCTCCGCCTGGTGGTTGGCCTGCTGCTGGTCGAGCCGCTCCGCGATCTGCTCCCACTTCTCGGCCGTTCGCTCGGCGCGCTCAGCGTCACGCAGGAGTCGGACAACCTCGTCGTTGACGAGCTTCACCGGGCCGTCAGCGACGAGGCCGCGCACTGCTTCGGCCGCGCGTTCGGTCGCGTCGGCGAGTCCTCGGTCTGCGCGGTCGCGTTCGATCGCCTCGATGAACTGCGCTCGGGCGTCGGCCATGCTTTCCGCGACGACGTGCAGGGTGTTCTCGTTTCGGCCGCGGGTCATGCCAACATAGACGGTCGCGCCGCCCATCTGCTCGGTGAGGACGGTGTGTGAGGCGGGCACGGTAACGCCCTGCACCCCATAGGCGGTCGCGGCATAGGAGAGGTGGGTGTGCTCGCGCACATACTCGGCGGGCAGGCGGATTGAGTGTTCGCGTTTGCGGTCGCTGTGCGCGTCACGCACCCAGAGCGACCCATCCTGCTCGACTCGTTGGACGATCCACGGTTGCCGGTTCGCCACGCCCAGGTCGGCGCGGTTCTGCCGGGTCTGGATCAGATCACCGCGCCCGATGCTGAGGCTGTCGCTGCCGGTGGTCGTGGTGGTGTCGTCGACGATGCCCGCGCGGGTGCGTTCGTCTCGGATGCGATCATTCAGCCGGGCCGCCTCGTCATTCGATGCGACGGTGACGGCGTCGCCGTCGTGTCTGCTGGTGGCGAGGTCTTCGCGCAGTTCGTCGGCATCGGTGTGGAGCCGGATCAGCCCGAGCTTGCGCAGCCGGTCGAACACCTCGCCGGGGTTGCGACGGTCGCGCATCTGCACGGTGGCCTCGGCGTAGGCGGGGTTGGTGAAGCGGTGTACCTCATCCATGTCGAACGTGCGGCCCCTGAGTTGTGCGGCCATGTCGAGCACGCCGCCCCTGCCGACTGCGGGCAGTTGCGCGCGGTCGCCGACGAGCGCGAGGGTTGCGCCCGTCTCGGCTGTGACGGTGAACAGGGCGAGTGCGGTGTCTTGGTCGAGCATCCCGGCCTCGTCCACGACGATCCGCTCGCCACGGCGCAACTGCGCGTCTCGGGGTGGGCCGGTGTAGGTTCCGCCAGTCATCGGATCGGTGTCGCCTGGGGCGAGGCGTGTCCATACGCCGTCCTGGTTCCAGCGCCATCCGTACGCGTAGACGAGGGCGGCGACGCTTTCGGCGGGCACGCCAAGTTCTTGGTGCGCGACCTCGGCGGCACGCTTGGTCGGCGCAACCACCCGCACCCTGCCGCCGCGCTGCTCAGCGGCGCGGATCGCGGTGGCGAGCATCGTGGTCTTGCCCGCGCCTGCGGCGCCCTCCACGATCACCAACGGATCAGTCGAGGCGACCGCTGCGGCCGCGACGAGCTGGCCAGGGTCAAGCTGCTGCCCGAGTGCGGCCGCGTGCTCGCGCACGTCGCCGTGTTTCGGCTCGCGGTCGGGTGTTCGGGCGGTGATGAGGTCGCGCAGTTCCGTCTCTACCTGCACCACCCGCAAACTCGTGAGGTGCGCGACATGCTCCGGGGTAGCGGTGTCAGGCGGCAGGATCGAGAAGCAATCCTCGAGCGCGAGCGTCGTTGCAACGGTCACCAGTTCGCGCAACTCCTGCGGGGTGGCACGCACGCCCGCCTCGGTGATGATGCGGGTGGCGTGTTCCTGCACGGTGTGGCGAGTCCATGCCGACTCTGCTGCGGCGCAACGATCCAGCGCACGCGATGCGATCCGCTGCACCGAGACTTCATCCGGTGATACCGGCACACGCGCCGGCATGCGGGCCAGGTGTTCGGGGTCGTAGCCGACCTCGCGGAGCTCGGTCAGCCAGGCTTCCTCTTCCCGCAAGGTCGTGGGCTTCTTCGCGGGGCGCTCATACGCCCACGCCTGCGCTGTCAGCCGAGATGAGACGACCGGCCCCATCGTCTCGCCCGGATGCGCCGTCTCCCACTCGGCTTCGAGCCGTTCCAGGTTCTTCCGCACCTGCTCGCCGCGCTTCGACATGAGCGCGTTGAACGGTTCGAGTTCGGTGACTTCGCCAGTCACCGGGTCGAGGAGGAGGCCGTGACGGTCGAGCACTTCCGCGAGTTCGGGGCTGGCGGCGATCACGGCAGTACCGAGGGCGCGGATCGCGCCTTGCTGCCGGAACGTCGCCGCCGTGTCGAGCGCCCGCCACTTGCCCGCCGCCCAGACACGGGCGCCGATCTGCATGTGGATATGCCGGTGAGGATCACCGGCCCGGCTCGTCCGGTGCGTGATGCCGACCACCTGCATGTGCTCAATAGGTACGACCTCCTGCTTGCCGCGCGGGCCGACACGAGTCACGGAGTACTGGGCGAGCCACCGCTGAATCTCCGCCAGGGCGTCCTGCTGTGCTGCGTCCAGCGCCTTGGATACCTCGGGATGCAAGGCGGCAGCGACGGACAGGCTCTTGGGGGTGTTGATGACCATTTCCGCGAACCGGGGCGACCCCTGCCGATCCAACCCTGCGAGGCGAGGCCTTCCCATCTGCTCGCCGGTATCGGGATTGATCCAGTCCACCCATCCCGCATACTCGTCAGCGGTCAGCACCCGACTACTCACGGCCTCGCCCGAAGCGTCGAGCACCGCGTACTGAACCCCGGTGCTGTCAGACAGGTAGTAGTCGTCAGCACGCGAGCGATCGGCCTCGACATAGCGCAGCGCATCAGCCCCGGTGCCCCGGAGCAAGATCACGCCGCCCTGCATCGCTCTCACCACCAATGTTTCTAAACTAGAAACTCTATCTATCTACCACGGTAGCATACGTTCATTCAGAAGTCAGCAGAGCGATCTTAGAATCGCACTGTGCGACACGGAAGGTTCGCGTAAGTCGGTGACGGCTTCTGGGCCGCGAGTGAACACTGCGTGAATGCAGCGCGGCGAGTAGCGCCAGTCCCGGATGGTGCCCCATTCTGAGTAAGAAATGTTATCCGCAGAAGGTGGCCGTCGAACCCACTTTGGCGCGCCATTGCTGGTCCTTCTGGTGTTCTTGAGGTTAGGGTGCACGTCGTTCGGTGGCCCGGTCGCTCATCTTGGATATTTTCGAGCAGAGTTCGTCGAGCGACGCAGATGGCTGGGTGATCGCGCGTATGCGGATCTTGTCGCATTGTGCCAGTTTCTTCCCGGCCCGGCATCAAGCCAGGTCGGCATGGCGATCGGTTTGCAGAGAGCTGGAATACTCGGTCTTGTCGCGGCATGGCTCGGGTTCACACTGCCATCTGCGGTATTGCTGTTCGGGTTCGCGCTCGGCGTATCGACCCTAGTAGTGCCCATTACCGTGGTGTATCGACCCCGGTCAGGGGCGTGTTGCTCCGGAACGTGAGGCGGTCATCGCGTGATTCTTGGAAAGACCGACCAAAGTCTTTTCTCAAGGAGATTCCACGCGATGACCGCACCCCATGTTATCGACCCTGCCCGTTTCCTGTCCGAACAGCTCGCCCAGGCCTCCCCGGACCTGATGCGATCGATGCTGACCACGTTCATCAACGCGCTCATGAGCGCCGAGGCCGACGCGGTCTGCGGCGCCGGGTATGGCGCCCGCTCCGTGGAGCGCACGAACTCCCGCAACGGCTACCGGCACCGGGTCTTCGACACCCGCGCCGGGACCCTGGACGTGGCCGTCCCCAAGCTGCGCCAGGGCTCGTATTTTCCGGACTGGCTGCTCGAGCGCCGGCGCCGCGCCGAGGCGGCGCTGACCACTGTCGTGGCGACCAGCTACCTGCTGGGCGTTTCCACCCGGAGGATGGAGAAGCTCGTTGAGACCCTGGGGATCACCCGGCTCTCGAAGTCCCAGGTCTCGCTCATGGCCCAGGACCTGGATACGCAGGTCGAGGCGTTCCGCACCCGGCCGCTGGACGCCGGCCCGTATACGTTCGTGGCCGCCGACGCCCTGGTCCTGAAGGTCCGCGAGGGCGGCCGGGTGGTGAACGTCCACGCGATGGTCGCCACCGGGGTCAACGCCGACGGCTACCGTGAGGTCCTGGGCATCCAGACCTCCTCGGCCGAGGACGGGGCCGGCTGGCTCGGGTTCTTCCGCGACCTGGCCGCGCGCGGGCTCACCGGGGTGAGGCTGGTGACCTCCGACGCCCACGCCGGGCTCGTGGCCGCGATCGGCGCGACCCTGCCCGGCGCCGCCTGGCAGCGCTGCCGGACGCACTACGCGGCGAACCTGATGTCCGCCACGCCCAAGGCGTCCTGGCCGTGGGTGAAGACGCTGCTGCACTCGGTCTACGACCAGCCCGACGCCGCCGGCGTCCACGCCCAGTTCGAGCGGGTCCTGGACGCCCTGGCGGAGAAGCTGCCGAAGACTGCGGACCATCTCGAGGCAGCCCGTGAGGACATCCTCGCCTTCACCGCCTTCCCCAAGGGCCTCTGGCGCCAAGTGTGGTCCAACAACCCGCAGGAGCGGTTGAACAAGGAGATCCGCCGGCGCACCGACGTCGTCGGGATCTTCCCGGACCGCGCCGCACTGATCCGCCTCGTCGGCGCCGTCCTGGCCGAGCAGCACGACGAATGGACCGAATCCCGCCGCTACCTCGGCCTCGAACTCATCCAACAATCCCAAGCCGTCGGCACCGAACCGGCGACCGGCACCGGAACGAAGGAGGACAGCCACCCCGACCTGGCGCTCAGCGCCTAACCAACCCAAGAATCACGCAGCCACCGCGATACACCACGCAAATGGACTTGACCTCGACCCTTGGCGACGTATCGCAGGCTGGATGGGTGGGGACTATCTCATTAACGGTGTATCCGGCGGTTTCTTTTAGTAGCTTTCAGCGGCCGGGAATCGGTCGCTGAAAGTGATGGCGAAGGCGTTCAAAGCGGGCTTCCAACGCACGGCCCATCGGGTCTTGCCGGCACCGGTCGGATCGAGGGATCGGGTGACCAGATACAGGCACTTTAGCGCAGCCTGCTCGGTGGGGAAATGACCCCGGGCCTTCACGGCGCGCCGGTACCTGGCGTTGAGGGATTCGATCGCATTGGTCGAGCAGATCACGCGCCGGATTTCCACGTCATAGTCCAGGAACGGGATGAACTCCTCCCACGCGTTCTCCCACAGCCGCACGATGGCCCCGTATTTCTTGCCCCAGCGCTCGGTGAGCTCCTCGAACGCCGCCCTGGCGGCCGCAGCGTTCACGGCGGTGTAGATGGGCTTCACGTCCCGTTTGAGCGCGTCCCAGTCCTTCTTCGAGGCCAGGCGGAAGGTATTGCGGATCAGGTGGATGATGCAGGTCTGCACGGTTGTCAGCGGCCAGACGTTGGTGACGACTTCGGGCAGGCCTTTGAGGCCGTCGCAGACCAGGAAGAAGGTGTCTTTCACGCCGCGGTTCTTGATGTCGGTGAGCACGCTCATCCAGAACTTCGCGCCCTCACCGCCGGTGCCGGCCCACAGGCCGAGGATGTCCTTCTCACCCTCCAGCGTCACGCCGATCGCGGCGTAGACGGGCCGGTTGGCGACCTGCCCGTCGCGGACCTTGACGACGATGGCGTCGATGAAGATCGCCGCGTAGACCTCATCCAGCGGCCGGTTTTGCCACGCGGCCATCTCGTCGAGCACCCTGTCGGTGATCCGCGAGACGGTCTCCTTTGACACGGACGCACCGTAGATCTCGGCGAAGTGCGCGCTGATTTCCCCGGTGGTCAGGCCCTTGGCATAGAGCGACAGGACCATCTCAT
>NZ_JBNWUK010000022.1:0-54007 GCF_050563205.1 Zafaria sp. Z1313 | reverse complement strand
CGAGGTTCGGCAGGTCCGGGTAGAGGGGGTGGGCGGTGGCGAGGGCCTCGACGCGTTCCTTCAGGCCGGCCAGGGTCTCCGGATCGGCACCGTTTTCGTCGGTCCCGGCGATCAGGGCCTCGGCGATCACGTCCGCGACCTCGGCGAACGCTGCCTCGGAGAAGCCGCGTGTGGCCAGGGCCGGGGTCCCGATCCGCAGCCCCGAGGTCACCATCGGCGGGCGCGGATCGAACGGGACCGCGTTGCGGTTCACCGTGATCTCCACGGACGCGAGCAGATCCTCCGCCTGCTGCCCGTCGAGCACCGAGTCCCGCAGGTCCACCAGCACCAGGTGCACGTCCGTGCCCCCGGTCAAGACGCTGATCCCCCGCGAGGCCACGTCCGGGCGGGTGAGGCGTTCGGCCAGGATCCGCGCCCCGGCCAGGGTCCGCGCCTGGCGTTCGGCGAACTCCTCGCCCGCGGCGATCTTGAACGCGACCGCCTTGCCCGCGATCACGTGCTCCAACGGCCCGCCCTGCTGGCCCGGGAACACCGCGGAGTTGACCTTCTTGGCGATCTCCGGATCGTTGGAGAGGATGATTCCGCCGCGCGGGCCCGCCAGCGTCTTGTGCGTCGTGGAGGTCACCACGTGCGCGTGCGGGACCGGGGAGGGATGCAGCCCCGCCGCGACCAGGCCCGCGAAATGCGCCATGTCCACCATCAGGTACGCCCCGACCGCATCCGCGATCGCCCGGAAGCGGGCGAAGTCCAGCTGCCGCGGATACGCCGACCAACCGGCCACGATCAGCTTCGGCCGGTGCTCCAACGCCAGGGCCTCGACCTCGTCCATGTCCACCTCGTAGCTGGACTCGTCCACCCCGTACGGGACGATCGTGTACAAGCGGCCGGAGAAGTTGATCTTCATCCCGTGCGTCAAGTGCCCGCCATGGGCCAGATTCAACCCCAGCACCGTGTCGCCGGGACGGATCAGCGCGTGCATCACCGACGCGTTGGCCTGGGCCCCCGAATGAGGCTGCACGTTCGCGAAACCCGCCCCGAAGAGCGCCTTGACCCGCTCGATCGCCAGCGACTCGATCACGTCCACGTGCTCGCACCCACCGTAGTACCGGCGCCCCGGGTACCCTTCGGCATACTTGTTCGTCAACACCGAACCCTGCGCCGCCATCACCGCCTGCGCCGTGTGGTTCTCCGAAGCGATCATCTCCAGACCGCCCCGCTGCCGCGACAGCTCCGCGTCGATCCCCGCAGCGACCTCCGGATCCAACGCGGCCAACGACGCCGTCAACGACCCCGCGACCACCGGCTCATACGTGGTGCCCGGCCCGGCGACGCGGTCGGCCTCCGTTGATGCGCCGCCGGATGCGATCTCTGTGGCCTGGGACATGAATCCTCCTGGGGAACTAATGGTCGACAACTGATATATCACTGTGCGACTCATAGTATGATCGGGATCACAGGGCGTCAAGGCCTTCGCCGAAACCGGCGGGAGGAACCGGGGCCGCGACAAGCAGGAGGAGCCGATGAGCACGTCAACCACCGCCGGAGGCGCTCGGAATCCCGCGACCGGTAGCGGCGGGCGGGCCCCGGGCTCCGAGGGGTCGCTGGCCGGGCAGGCCTACCGGATCCTGCGCGACCGGCTGATCATGCTCGACATCGCCCCCGGCGACCCCCTCAACGAGGGGGCCCTCGCGGCGGAGCTCGGCTTCGGCCGCACGCCGCTGCGGGAGGCGCTCAAGCGGCTCGAGACGGACCACCTCGTCGTCTCCTACCCCCGCCGGGGCACGTTCGCGACGATCGTGGACATCACCGAGCTGGCGGCCATCTCCGAGGTCCGCGCCGTCCTGGAGCCGCTCGCGGCGCGCAAGGCCGCCCGGAATCCGCATCCGGCAGTCCGGGCCGAGCTGGAGGACGTTGCCGAGGCCATCGGCTCCCTCGACGGCGGCCGGGGTCGCCGCGAGCTCATGGAGTACGACCTCGAGGTCCACCGCCTCATCTACCGGGCCGCCGGCAACCTGCACCTCGAGGAGTCGCTCGTGAGGCTCGACAACCTGGCGACCCGCATCTGGTGCCTGGTCCTGGACCGCCTGCCGTCGATCGAGAGCCATATCGCGGAGCACGTGGGCCTCCTCCGGGCCATCCTCGACGGCGATCCGGACGAGGCCGAGCGGCTTGCCACGGAGCACGTGGGGCACTTCGAGCAGGCGGTCCGCGCCGTTCTCTGAGTGCTGGCTCCGGCCCGGCCGCACGGTCGCGTCCGCAACAATCCTTGACTGTCAGCGCCCTCTGGGTAGAGTGATCTGCAACACAGTTGCGTAGATCGCAACTCTCGTGTTTCCGCATCTTCCCCAGAAAACCGGCCCAACGGGCCGGAGAACCGAAGGGCCCTCCAGATGTCACACACCGAATCCAATGCCACCGGGCTGCGCGGCGGAAACGACGACGGCGTCGTCCCCGCCCCGGCCGCTCCCCATCCCTCCGCAACCACGACACCAACTCCCCGGCCCGCGGCCGTCGACCGGGCCGCCGCCGACCCGCCCGCGCCCGCCCCGTCCGTCGCCGAACCGCTCGCGGGGGCCCCGGCGCCGTCCCCGGACGGCGGGAGAAACCGCCCCGGTGTGAACCTGCCGCGCTTCCGCGGCCGCGTCATCCCACCGCTGGACCGCGCGGTCATCAAGATCCTCCCGCCCGTCCTGATCGTCGCCGTCATCATCGCCGTCACGGTGGATCCCGCCGGGGCCGCCTTCGTCATCGGAGAGATGCGGACCTTCGTGACGTCCGGCTTCACCTGGCTGTTCATCCTCTATTCCGTCATCGCCGTCGTCGTCTGCGTCTGGCTCGCGTTCTCCAAGGTGGGGCGCATCCGGCTCGGCGGGCCGAAGTCCAAGCCAGAGCACAGCAAATTCGCCTGGTACTCCATGCTCTTCGCCTGCGGGCAGGGCATCGGCCTGATCTTCTGGTCCGTCGCCGAGCCGATCATGCTCCGCGACGACGCGCCGCTCATGGCCGCGAACGGCAATCCCGGGGAAGCCGGGATCGTCTGGGCCTACTTCCACTGGGGGCTCACCGCGTGGGCGATGTACTGCGTCGTCGCGATCTGCCTCGCCTACTCCCATCACAACCTCGGCAAGACCCTGACGTTCCGCGAGGCGACGGTGGACATCCTTCCGGAAAGGATCCAGCGGCCCGCCGGCGTCGTCGTGGAGCTCCTCGCGATCATCGCCACCGTGCTCGGGCTCGCGACGTCCTTCGGTTTCGCAGCGATGCAGTTCACCTCCGGCCTGGCCGCGTTCACCGGCATCGAGCCGGGGCCGTGGGTGTGGGTCGGTGTCATCGCCGGGCTCGGCGTGCTCGCCGCGGTGTCCGCCTTCGTCGGAGTCAACAAGGGCATGAAGCGCATCAGCGAGGCCAACTCGATCCTCAGCATCGTCCTGGTCGTCGGTGTCTTCCTCTTCGGCCCCATCGTCTACATCCTGTCCAACATGTCCCAGACCTTCGGCGCGTTCTTCTACAACTTCGTGCCGATGAGCCTCTGGACCGATGCTGCGACGGCCACCGGACCGCTCGAGAGCTGGCAGGACAGTTGGAACGGCTGGTGGACGGTGTTCATCTGGTGCTGGGTGATCGCCTTCTCACCGTTCGTGGCCGGCTTTATCGCCCGCATCTCCCGCGGCCGCACGATCCGCGAGTTCGTCCTGGGCGTGACCATCATCCCGTCGCTCATCGTCATGGTGTGGATCGGGATCATCGGATCCGCCGCCCTGTACTACGACGACGCCACGAACCGGTCGATTTCCGACGACGTCGCGGTGGACACTTCGAGCGGACTGTTCTCCATGCTGGGCATGATCCCGGTCATCGGCGTCCTGCTGATCATCGTGGCGACGATCGTCGTGGCCACCTACTACGTCACGAGCCTCGATTCCGGCACCTACGCCCTCGCGGAGTTCGTCTCCGCGCCGAAGAAGGCCGGGCCGTGGTTCCGCGTGGTCCTCGTGGCGAGCATCGCCTCGGTGGCGATCGTCCTCCTCTCGCTCGGCGGTACCGCGGTCGTCGACACGGTCCAGACCGGGACCATCATCGGGGCCTTCCCCTTCTCCTTCGTCATCCTGCTGATGATCGCCAACCTGATCCGGCGGCTGCGCTGCCGCACCAAGGAGGTCAAGCAGCTGGAGAAGGACGTCAACGACCCGCAACCGCGCGACGAGGACCGCTTCCTCGACGACGACGGACTGCCCGTCCTCCCGCCCGGGTCCCCCGGCGGCGACCGCGGCTGACCCGGCCGGCCCCACACCACGACGGCGCGCGGCCGCCTGCCGCGCGCGGAATCAGGAGCAAACATGGAACAGGGAACACCAGGTGCGGCACGCGTCCACCTGGCCGAGATCGATGCCCACGCCTTCGCCCACTGGCTCGCCGGCGGCGCGGGGACCGTGGTCCTGCCGGTCGGAGCCCTGGAGCAGCACGGCCCCCATCTGCCGTTGGGCACCGATGCGATCCTCTCGGCCCGCATCGCGGCCGGGGTCGCGGAGGGGATCGGCGGGCTCGTCGCCCAGCCCTTCGCCTACGGCTACAAGTCCCAGCAGAAGTCCGGCGGCGGCAACCACCTCACGGGAACGGTCAGCCTCGATGCGGCCACGGTCATCGGCCTGACGCGGAACGTCGTCGGATCCCTGCTCGCCCAGGGTGCGCGCCACGTCGTCGTCCTCAACGGCCACTACGAGAACTACCAGTTCCTCTACGAGGGGATCGACCTCGCCGTGAAGGACCTCGGCCTGAGCGGCCCGGACGGGCCCGGCGTGCTGCTGTTGTCCTATTGGGACTTCGTGACGGACGACGTGCTCGCGGCGGTGTACCCGGACGGCTTCCCGGGCTGGGACATCGAGCACGGAGGGGTCCTGGAGACCTCGCTGATGCTGCACCTCGAGCCGGCGCTCGTGGACCTGGCGCGCGCCGTGGACCACCCGCCGGCCGAACTGCCGCGCTTCGACCGCCTGCCGGTGGTCGAAGCGCGGACGCCGGCCACGGGCTGCCTCTCGGCGCCGACCGGGTCCGACGCCGAGAAGGGGCGCCTGCTGTACGAGCGGGTCGTGGCCGAGATCGTCGCCGACCTGGCCCGGGAACTCGATACGGCGAGGAGGCAGACGCCGGGCGGGTCCCCGGAGGAATCCGCGCCGTCGGCCGCGGGCGCCACCGGGTAGCCGTCCGAGGGCCCGGCGGGCCCGCCGTCCATGCGTCGCGGACCACCTCCACGCGGGGGTGGTCCGCGACGTTTTGTGGTGTTCCGGGCCGCAGGAAATCATGCGGGCGAGGGTCTTGACGTGACGTGGCCCACATGCTCATATGGATGCAACACCGTTGCATTGATTGCAACCCGAGCATGGGTGGAGCCACATGACACGACTTCCCGAGCAGGCTGGACGGACAACGGCGTCCGTTCGGCCGGCGGGCGACGCCGGGACCGGCGAGCCGAATCCCAACAGCCGGAACCGCCCCGAGCAGGTCACCAGCGCCACCCGGCGCCGGGTCGTGACCGCGAGCTTCATCGGCAACTTCGTCGAGTGGTTCGATTACGCGGTCTACGGCTACCTCGCCGTCACCATCACCGCCGTCTTCTTCCCGGAGTCCGATCCGCAGACCGGACTCATGCTGACGTTCGCGCTCTTCGCGATCTCGTTCCTGGTCCGTCCCCTGGGCGGCTTCATCTGGGGGCACATCGGGGACCGGATCGGCCGCCGCTCGGCCCTGAGCTGGTCGATCCTGCTGATGTCGCTCGCCACCTTCTGCATCGCCCTGATCCCGTCCTACGGCGTGATCGGCGTCTGGGCGCCCTTGGCGCTGCTGGCCATGCGGGTGGTCCAGGGCTTCTCCGCCTCCGGCGAGTACGCGGGCGCCTCGGCCTTCCTCGTGGAGTACGCGCCGGCCAACCGTCGCGGGCTCTACGCCGCCGTCGTGCCCGGATCCACGGCCGCGGGGCTGCTCTTCGGATCACTCATCGCGGCCGTCCTCACGTCGACGCTCGACGAAGGCCAGATGTCCGATTGGGGCTGGCGGCTTCCCTTCCTGCTCGCCGCCCCCATGGGCCTGATCGGCCGCTACATCCGCACGAAGCTCGAGGATACTCCCGCCTTCCGCGAGCTGGCCCGGGAGGACGAGGTCGTGAAGGCGCCGGTCGGCGACCTCTTCCGCAAACACGGACGGAGCCTCGTGCTGGCGTGCGGCGCGGTGTTGCTCAACGCCGTCGGGTTCTACGTGATCCTCAGCTACATGCCGACCTACCTGTCCCAGGAGGTGGGCCTCGAGGCCACGCTCTCCTACCTTGCCACGACGGTCGCGCTCACCACGTACATCGGCTTCATCTTCCTGACCGGCATGCTCTCGGACAGGTTCGGCCGCAAGAAGGTCCTCATGAGCGCCTCTCTGGTGTTCCTGGCCATGACCGTTCCCGCCTTCCACTTCCTGAGCACGGGCAGCTTCGCCGTGATCCTGCTGGTCCAGATCGCGCTCGGCGCGGCACTGACCCTGAACGACGGAACGCTTCCGAGCTTCCTCGCCGAGCTCTTCCCGACCCGCGTGCGCTACACGGGATTCGCCGTCAGCTTCAACCTCTCCAACGCCGTCTTCGGCGGCACCGCGCCGCTCGTGGCGACCTGGCTGATCGCCACCAGCGGCAGCATGCTGGCCCCCGGCTGGTACCTCATGGGCGCCGCCGCGATCTCCCTGGTCGCCGTTGCCTGCGCTACCGAGACCGTCAACAAGCCACTGCGCACCGAGTGAGCGGCGGCTCCACCCGGCCCACCGAACCCCAACAACCCCACGTCCCTCGCGGACACCACCCCTACAGGAGGACACCATGACCATCACCACCCCCGGATCGATCGCCGAGCTCGAGCGCCTCAAGGTCCTGCACAACGGCACCAAGCAGCCGCTGACCTTTTCCGACGCCGAGTTCGAGCGCCGCCTGTCCGGCCTGCGCCGGATCATGGCCGCCCAGGACCTCGACGCCGTCATCCTGACGAGCTACCACGGCATCAAGTACTACTCCGACTTCCTCTACACGACCTTCGGCCGCAACTACGCCCTGGTCGTCACCGCCGACGACTCGGTCACCGTGACCGCCAACATCGACGCCGGCATGCCGTGGCGCACGAGCTACGGCGAGAACATCGTCTACACCGACTGGCAGCGGGACAACTTCTACTTCGGCCTGCAGGAGGCCCTGCGCCAGCGCGGCGTGACGGCCCGCCGGCTCGGCGTCGAGGACGACGCCCTGCCGCTGCTGACCCGCCAGAAGATCCAGGCGGCGTTCGAGGGCGCCACGCTCGTCGACGTCTCGCAGGACGCCATGCGCCAGCGCATGATCAAGTCCGCGGAGGAGATCGAGGTCATCAAGCACGGCGCCCGCATCGGCGACCTCGGCGGCGAGGCCATCAAGGCCGCGATCCGCGAGGGGATCAGCGAGTACGAGGTGGCGCTGATCGGCACCGAGGCCATGGTCCACGAGATCGCCCGGACCTTCCCGGACCGCGAGGTGCGCGACACCTGGGTATGGTTCCAGTCCGGGATCAACACCGACGGCGCCCACAACTGGGCCACGACCCGCACGCTCCAGCGCGGCGACATCCTCTCGCTGAACTGCTTCCCGATGACGTCCGGCTACTACACCGCCCTGGAGCGCACCCTGTTCCTGGGCCAGCCGGACGAGCGGAGCCTTCAGCTGTGGAACATCAACGTCGAGGTCCACCGCCGCGGCCTGGAGCTCATCAAGCCCGGCGCGGTCTGCCGGGACATCGCCGCCGAGCTCAACGAGATCTACATCGGGCACGGACTCCTGGCCAACCGCACCTTCGGCTACGGCCACTCCTTCGGCGTCCTGTCCCACTACTACGGGCGCGAGGCCGGCCTGGAGCTGCGCGAGGACATCGACACGGTCCTGGAGCCGGGCATGGTCGTCTCGATGGAGCCGATGATCACGGTCGCCGACGGCCTGCCGGGCGCGGGCGGCTACCGCGAGCACGACATCCTCGTGGTCGGCGAGGAAGGCGCCGAGAACATCACGAAGTTCGGCTTCGGTCCGGAGAACAACATCATCGACGCCTAGCCGCGCCGACGCGCCAGGGCCCCGCGCCCGCCTCCGGGCGGCCGCGGGGCCCTGCGCCGTGGGGCGGTTCCCCGGAGCGGCGCACGGTATCCTCGAGCAAACACCACCACGCAGGGGCCGGGCCCGTGCCCTCGCGGGCGCGGCCGGCCGGGAAAGGGACGGCAATGGTCCGGAGTACGACGCCGGAGCCCGGCCACGGCGCGAACGGCCGGCCCGGGAACGGGGCCGGGGAGGCGGGCGGCGAGAACGGCGGAGCCCGCGGCGCCTCCGTGATCGTGAACGTCGTCGACGTGTTGCGGTGCTTCACCGTGGAGGCGCCGGTCCGCGGTGTCACCGAGATCGCGGGGGAGGTGGGACTTCACAAGTCCTCCGTCTCCCGCATCCTGGCCACGCTCGAACAGGAACGCATCGTGGAAAGGGACGAGGCGACGCGGAAGTACCGCTTGGGGCTGGGCCTCATCGCGGTCGCCGGCCCGCTGCTCGCCAACCTCGACGTCCGCCGGATCGCCTTCCCCGTGCTGGAGGAGCTGCGCGACTCCACGCGCGAGACCGTCGCGCTGACGGTGTGGGACGGTGCGGAGTCCATCTCCGTCGAACAGCTCGCGAGCCCGCGCCAGGTCAAGCACACCTCGCCGATGGGCAGCCGCTACGCGACGGGCCTGAGCGCCTCGGTCCAGGTGTTCCTGGCGCACGAGGACCCGGCCGACGTCGCGGCCCTGATCGCGGAGGGGTCCATCGAGTTCGAGTCCGGGGGCGCCGACGTCGCGGGCTATCGGGAGCGGCTCTCCGCGGTCCGCGCGGCCGGGAGCGCCGTCAACTACGGGGAGACCAGCGAGGACGAGGTCGGCGTCGCCGCTCCGGTGCGCGACCACCGTGGCACGGTGGTCGCGGCGGTCATGATCGCCGCCCCCCGCTACCGCGTCACCGAGGACGTGCTCGCCTCGCTCGCGGCCGCGTGCCGCCGCTCCGCCGAGGAGATCAGCGTCCGGCTCGGGGGAACCGCCGGCTGAGCCCGGGACCGCGGTCCGGGCCGCCCGGCGGGCGCGCCTTGACTGTAACGGGCGCCACAAATAGCATTGGAGGCAACGCCTGTTTCATCACGAGCAACTACCGTTGCCCGGCCGGGCACCCGCGGAACCGCACGGCGGTACCCGGGCCCCGGCGTCGTACCCCTGCCGAGGAGAAGCCATGGAAGAAATCCGCATCGAAGCCAACGGACACCTGGGGCCGATCGATTCCTCGCGCATCCCGCGCTTCGCCGGAGCCGCGAGCTACGCCCGCCTCCCGCGGCTGGACCAGGTCTCCGGCGCCGGCATCAAGGTGGTCGGCGTCCCGTTCGACGCCGGCGTCTCCTACCGCCCGGGCGCGCGCTTCGGCGCCAACCACGTCCGCGAGGCCTCCCGCCTGCTGCGCCCCTACAACCCGGCCCTGGACGTCTCGCCGTTCGAGGACGTGCAGGTGGCCGACGCAGGCGACATGGCCGTGAACCCGTTCAACATCAACGAGGCCATCGAGACCATCCAGGACAACGCCCTCGCGCTCACGGCCGACGGCTCGAGCCTCATGACGATCGGCGGCGACCACACGATCGCGCTGCCGCTGCTGCGCGCCGCCGCCGAGCGCGCCGGCCAGCCCGTCGCCATGCTGCACTTCGACGCCCACCTGGACACGTGGGACACCTACTTCGGCGCCGAATACACGCACGGCACCCCGTTCCGCCGCGCGGTCGAGGAGGGCATCCTCGACACCGAGGCCATCAGCCACGTCGGCACCCGCGGCCCGCTCTACGGCAAGAAGGACCTCGAGGACGACCGCCGCTTCGGCTTCGGGATCGTCACGAGCTCCGACGTCTACTACCAAGGCGTCGCCGAGATCGTGGCCAAGCTGCGCGACCGGATCGGAAACCGTCCGCTCTACATCTCCGTCGACATCGACGTCCTCGACCCCGCGCACGCGCCCGGCACCGGCACGCCGGAGGCCGGCGGCATCACGAGCCGCGAGCTCCTGGAGATCCTGCGCGGCATGCGCGGCATGAACCTGGTCGGCGCCGACGTCGTCGAGGTCGCCCCGGCCTACGACCACGCCGAGCTCACCGGCGTCGCGGCCTCCCACGTCGCCTACGATCTGATCACCCTGATGGCCGACAAGCGCGCGGGGCAGAATGGGTACGACGCCGCTGCCTCCTCCGGCGCGCAGGGCGCCGGGGCCGCGGCCCTGGAAGAGGGCGTGAAGTAGATGCAGACCCAGCAGAACCAGCCCGCCGAGGGTGCGGCCCCGGCGTCGTCCGGCGCCACCGCGTCCGCCGGGGCCGTCCGCAACGGCGGCGACCTGGTCATCGAAACGCTGGAGGCGCTTGGCGCCAAGACCGTCTTCGGGATCCCCGGCCAGCACGCGCTCGGCCTCTTCGACGCGCTCTCCCGCTCCTCGCTGCGCTTCGTGTCCTCCCGCGTGGAGAACAACTCCGCGTTCGCGGCCGACGGGTACTCCCGGGCCACGGGCGAGGTCGGCGTCCTGTTCCTCTCCACCGGGCCGGGCGCCCTGACCTCCCTCGCCGGGCTGCAGGAGGCCTACGCGACCGGCGTGCCGATGGTCGTCGTCGCGAGCCAGATCCCGCTCGACGGCCTCGGCGCCCGCCGCAAGGGCATGCTGCACCAACTCGACGACCAGAAGGCCTCGGCCGCGAACGTCACCAAGAGCCAGCGCACCGTCCACCACGCCTCCGGCATCCCGTCCGCGATCCAGGACGCCTGGGCGGACGCCGTGACCGTGCCGCAAGGCCCCGTGTGGGTCGAGGTGCCGCAGGACGTGCTGCTGGCCGAGGTCTTCGTCCCGCCGGTCTTCGACGCGCTCGCCGAGCCGTACGACCACCCGCCGCGTGTCGAGCTGATCCGCGAGGCCATGCGGTGGCTGTCCGTG
The DNA here is from genome assembly GCF_050563205.1 of Zafaria sp. Z1313. Lineage (NCBI taxonomy): Bacteria > Bacillati > Actinomycetota > Actinomycetes > Micrococcales > Micrococcaceae > Zafaria > Zafaria sp. Z1313. The sequence goes on along the minus strand of NZ_JBNWUK010000022.1, from coordinate 42,993 downwards.
GCCGAGCGGCCGGCGATCGTCGCCGGCGGCGGCGTGCGCCGGGCCGGTGCCGAGGCCGAGCTGCTCGCCGTGGCCGAAGGGCTGCGCGCCCCCGTGATCTGCTCGCCCGGCGGCAACGGCGCCTTCCCGTGGGAGCACCCGCTGAGCCTGCAGTCATGGGTCGAGGACCGGCACACCACCGAGGTGCTCGAGGACGCGGACGTGCTGATCGTCGTGGGTTCCTCCCTCGGCGAAGTCACGTCCAACTACTTCACGCTCAACCCGCGCGGCCGGATGATCCAGATCGACGCCGAACCGCGGGTGCTCGAGTCCAACCGTCCCGCGCTCGGCATCCGGGCCGACGCGAAGTCCGCCCTGGCCTTCCTCGTCGACGGGCTGCGCCGCGTGGCGGAGGACCGCAACGGCCGCGCCCGCGGGGAGAACGAGGGCTTCGCCTCCGGGGTGGCCGAGGGCGACGCGCTCGTGGCGCTCGGCGGACACCGCAGTTGGCACGGCAAGTCGCCGGAGGACGTCGTCGCCCAGACCCTCGCCAAGGTCCGGGCCCGGCTCGATGCGCAGGACCTCGCCAAGGAGCAGGCGTTTATGGCGGACATCCGGGCCGCCGTCCCGGACTCGATGCAGACCTTCTGGGACATGACGATCGCCGCCTATTGGGGCTGGAGCTGCTGGGACTCCCGCGACGGGCAGTTCCACTCCGCCCAGGGCGCCGGTGGCCTCGGTTACGGGTTCCCCGCGGCGATCGGCGGTGCCGTGGGCCTCGCCGTGGCCGGGAAGACGGGGGTCGACGGGCGCGTGCTCGCCGTCTCCGGCGATGGATCGTCGATGTACTCGATCTCCGAGCTCGCCACGGCCAGGCAGCACAACGTGCCCGTCACGTGGCTGATCGTCGACGACGGCGGCTACGGCATCCTGCGCGAATACATGGTGGGCGCATTTGGCAAGGCCACGGCGACGGAGTTGGCGCGGCCCGACTTCGTGGCGCTGGCCGAATCCTTCGGCGTGCCCGCGCGGCGCGTGGAGCCCGGAGACGTCAAGGGCGCCCTCGAGGAGGCCCTGGCCGCCGACGGCCCCAACGTCGTGGTGGTCGAGACCCTGCTGCAGATGTTCGCGCCGACGCACCTCGACTGAGCGACGGGCCGCGCCATGTCGCGCGTCGGCTGACCGGCCCGGGCCATGATGGGCGCAGTCCGTTGGTCCGGCCCGGGCCATGATGCGCGTTGGCCGTTTGGGCCAGCTCATCGCGGTGACCTGGGTCGACTGTGCAACCGGCCCGCGCCGTGGTGGACGCAGCCCGATGGTCCGGCCAGCACATCGCCAGCGCGCACGCCCGCCGTTCGCCTACCGAACATGGACGCTTTCACTGGGGCATGACGATAAATTGTCATGCCCCAGCGAAAGCGTCCATGTTCGTGCCGGGCCGACTGGTGGTGGTGGGTTCGTGTGTGGCCGATCTGGCCTCCACAGAACCGCTGCATTGATCCGTTGGCCCCAACTGTCCACACGACCCGCTCGACCCGATGTCGCCCACGTCTGGGGCTGAAACGGTGGCGGCATGACTTCCGAGAGCCGCCAGTCGTCGACCGCCAACGCCAGCCCACCAGTCGACCGCCCATCGCCTGTCGACGACGCGGTCAACCGGTTGACGACGTGGAGGCAGCTCAGGATCGGCGGGATGAGCCAGGACGAACTGCGCGACAGCCTCGCTCAAGGCGGCCTGGTGCGGGTCCGCTCGGGCATCTACCTCCCCGGAGCGGTGGCGTCGGAATTGGCCGCGTGGGACAGGGACCTCGTGGCGATCCACGCGCACGCCATGGCCTCCCGCGGTCGATGTGTGTTCGTCCTCGCGTCGGCGGCGAGGTTGTGGGGTCTCGACGTCTGGGGCGCAGGGAACGAGATCCACGTCGCGCAATCCGGCCGCGCCGTGGCCCAGGGCAAGGGAAGGGGCCTCGTCAGGCATCAGATGGACGTGGACCCGGCTTTTATCCGGACGGTGTCGGGGCTTCAGCTCACCTCCGCGGCACGCACGACGGCCGACGCGCTGCGGCTGCTGGACACAACGAGCGCGGTGGTCCTGGCCGACTCCGCGCTGAGGGCCGGCGTCGCGCTGGACGACATCGCTGGACATCTCGAATCGGCGCGGGGCCGTCGCGGTGCCGTCCGGGCCCGGGAGCGTCTCTCGCTGGCCGATGCCGCGTCGGAGTCGGTGGCCGAGGGCCGCCTGCGCATGATGCTGCACTCCTGGGGTTACCCGCCGCCCGTCCTCCAACACCAGGTGATCGTTGCCGGCCAACGGTATCGCCTGGACTTCGCATGGCCCGAAGCCGGCCTCGGGCTGGAGGTCCACGGCAACGGCAAGTACTTCATGGAGAAGCCAACGGGGGACAAGCTGCTGCAGGAACGCAAGCGTGAGGCGCGCCTCAGGGAGGCCGGGGTCTCCGTCCTCAATGTCTGGTGGGAGCAACTGGGGCAGCCCGAACTCCGCGAGCGGATCGGATCGCATGTGGCGCCGTTGATCCGCGGTCGTCGTCTGACGGGTTGAGGCCTCGGCGGTGAAGCCCGGCGTTGACGAACCTGCCCTGCCGTCGCCGTGCCCGTCGCCGACCCGGCTCGCGCCGTTGACGTCCGCAGGCCACCGCCGCTCGCCCGGCGTGGCCCGGATCACCACGGCGTAGCATGGCGCCATGGACACCTCCCGCCATGACACCTCCCCCGATGACCCCTCCCGCGCAGAGACCTCCTTCGACGTGATCGTCGTCGGCGCCGGGCTGGCGGGCCTGGTCGCCGCCACCGAGGCCGCCGACGCGGGCCGCCGCGTCCTGCTGATCGACCAGGAGGGCCGGCAGAACCTCGGCGGCCAGGCCTGGTGGAGCTTCGGCGGGCTGTTCCTCGTCGACAGTCCCGAGCAGCGGCGCCTGCGCGTGAAGGACTCCGTGGACCTCGCACTGCAGGACTGGTTCGGCACGGCCGGCTTCGACCGGCCAGAGGACCATTGGCCGCGCGAGTGGGCCACCGCCTATGTCCACTGGGCCGCCGGCCCGAAGCGGGAGTGGCTGCACGGCCTCGGCGTGCGCTTCTTCCCCGTCGTCGGCTGGGCGGAGCGGGGTGGCCACGGCGCGGACGGCCCCGGCAACTCGGTCCCGCGCTTCCACATCACGTGGGGCACGGGCCCCGGGATCGTCGAGCCGTTCGCGAACAAGGCCCTGCAGGCCGTCGCCGACGGGCGGCTCACCGTGCGCTGGCGGCACCGCCTCGACGCCCTCGTGCTGCAGGATGGCGCCGTCGTCGGCGTCAGGGGCGCGGTCCTGGAGGGTACGACGGCGGGGCGCGGCGCCCCGAGCAGCCGCACCCCGGTGGGGGAATTCGAGTACCGGGCATCCGGCGTCGTCATCGCGACGGGCGGGATCGGAGGCGACCTGGAGAAGGTGCGCGCCGCCTGGCCCGGGCGTCTCGGGACGCCGCCGGAACGCATGGTCGCGGGAGTTCCCGCGCACGTCGACGGACGGGGACTGGACATCGCGGTGGAGGCCGGCGGACGGATCATCAACGGCGACAGGATGTGGCACTACACGGAGGGCCTCGCGAACTGGGACCCCGTCTGGAAGGACCACGGGATCCGGATCCTGCCCGGGCCGAGCTCGATGTGGTTCGACGCCGCGGGGGAGCGGCTGCCCGCTCCGCTGTGGCCCGGATTCGACACGCTCGGCACGCTCGAGCACCTGATGCGGGGCGGGCACGGGTACTCCTGGTTCGTGCTGAACCGGAGGATCATCGGCAAGGAGTTCGCCCTGTCCGGGTCCGAGCAGAACCCGGATCTCACCGGCAAGGACGTGCGGGCCGTCCTGCGCCGCGCCCGGGTCGACGTGCCCGGACCGGTGCAGGCGTTCCTGGACCACGGCGAGGACTTCGTGCAGGCGGACACGGTGGAGGAACTCGTCGCCCGCATGAACGCGCTCGCCGGGAACACGCTGCTCGATCCGGCCCGGATCAAGGAGCAGATCACGGCCCGCGACCGGGAGGCCGGCAACGGCTTCGGCAAGGACGGGCAGCTGGCGGCGGTGCGGGCCGCGCGCGGATACCTCGGCGACAAGCTCGTGCGGACCGTGGCGCCCCACCGCATCCTGGACCCGGCGGCCGGACCACTCATCGCGGTGCGGCTGAACATCCTCACGCGCAAGAGCCTCGGCGGCCTCGGGACGGACCTGCGTTCCCGCGTCCTCGCGCCAGGCGGCGCGACGGTTCCCGGGTTGTACGCGGCGGGCGAGGCGGCCGGCTTCGGCGGCGGTGGGATCCACGGCTACCGCGCCCTCGAGGGGACGTTCCTCGGCGGTTGCCTCTTCAGCGGCCGCGCCGCGGGCCGGGCGGCGGCCTCCGGGGACTGAAGGGCGGCTGGGGCGGCATCTGACAGGCGGCGTTTTCATCGAGTGAATGCATGATCAGCGGTGGTTCTCTGCCTAGACTGGGGCTTCCACGTCATTCGTCTCGCCGTGCGCACCGGTGCGCGGCTTCTCTAGGGGGAAACCAATGTCAGATCCCAACGTCCCGCAGTACCCGGGCCAGGGCCAGGCCGCGGCCGGCCAGGGCCCCTACGAGGCGCCCGGACAGCAGGGCCAGTTCCAGCAGCAGGGCCAGTACGCACAGCCGGGGCAGTACCCGAACTGGGAGCAGCAGCAGCCGGCGAAGGCGACGGGATTGACCATCGCCGCGCTGGTCATCGGCATCGTCGCCCTGGTCCTGTCCTTCATCCCGATCTTCGGCATGATCTCGTTCGTCCTCGGCCCGCTCGCCGTGGTGCTGGGCATCGTCGGCCTCGTGAAGAAGCGCCCCAAGAAGGGCTTCTCCATCACGGGCATCATCACGGGTGTCCTGGCGCTCATCATGGCGATCGTCTGGGCCGTGGTCTCGTTCTTCGCGGCCTCCGTCCTGACCACGGGCGGCGACAGCGCCAGCTACACCTTCGAGGCCACCTCGGAGGGCTCCGCCAGCTACGGCTACATCGGCACGAGCATCGAGGACGTCCACGACGGACTGCTTGCCCCGGGAGAGACCTTCTCCGAGCAGGTCGAAGCCAGCACGATCCTGGGCAGCGTCTTCGTCATGAACGCACCGGGCGAGACCGGCAGCGTCGGTTGCGTCATCCGCGACGCCGACGGCGCAGTGGTGTCCGAGTCCACCGTCGAGGGCGAGGGCGCCGAGGCCACCTGCTCGGTCCTGGGCGGCTGACCCGGGCCCGACCCGCGCACACCTCGGCGGCCGCTCACCAGTTCATCGTGAACTGGCGGGCGGCCGCCCGCTTAAGCACCGGCACGGAGAGCGCCGCGCCGAGCGCGCGTGCCGCGACGCGGGAGAGCGGGCGGGGCAGCGGCCGTCCGAGCACCATGTTCACGTGCGCCTGCCGGCCCGCCCGTGCGGCCGCGGCGAGGCGGCGCCGTGAGAAGTGGGCGAAGCGAGCGGCTTCGTCGCCTTGAGGTGGCTCGGTTGCCGTGTCTCCTGGTTCCGGCCGCAATCCGCGCTCCGGATCCGTCGTCACCGCGGACCCGTCGCGGGCCGGGGAGGGCGCGTCCGGCCGGAGCCCCGCCACAAGTCCGCCCAGGAGGTCGGCGAGCTCGGCCGCGTCGAGCAGCCCGAGCGTCATGCCCTGGCCGCCGATCGGGCTGACCTCGTGCGCCGCGTCCCCGATGAGGATGAACGGGCCGCGGACCATCGTGTCCGCCGTGCCGCGCCACGTGCCGAACGCGCTCGTCATCCCGGCGGTCAGCGGTTCCGGGGCGTGGCCCGTCCGTGCCGAGACGATCCCGGCGAGCAGCGCCGCCCGCGCCTCGGGGAGCGTCCGACGGTCAGGGGCCGGCGGGATGTCGGCCCGAGGTCCTCCGCTCGAGGCCTCCCCGCGTCCGGAAGCCACCCGGCCAGTGGTGGCGGTCCCGCTTCCGGAATCCACCCGGCCGGTGGCGTCGTTCCCACCGCCGGAAGCCACCGGGCTGTCGGCCGCCGTCCCGCCGCCCGACAGCCGCACGACCCAGCGGCGCGCCTCGCCCGGCAGCGGGAACGACTCGACGATGCCCTCCGGGTGCAGGAACAAGACGGCCTCGTCGCCGAGCCCGCTGGAGTCCGCGAAGTCGCCCATGAGGTAGCGGTCCGGATAGCGGCGGCGGTGGTGGCCGATTCCCGCCAAGCCGCGCACGGTGGAGCGGATGCCATCGGCGCCCACGAGGAAGCGGGCCCGGACGGTCGAGGCCGGGCCGCCCCCGGTGGGCGTCGTGGTCACCTCAACGCCGCAGCCCGCCCCGTCGCCGTTCGCCCTACCGTTGGTCAACCCGCCGCTGTTGGGCGCAGCACGCCCGCTGGATGCGCCGGCTCCACTCGGGCGATCATCACTTTCTGGACGAATCCGTGTCCATGGGACACGGATTCGTCCAGAAGCCGATGACGGGCGGGGCGGATGGGCGGCGGCCTCGACGACCCGGTGGCCACGGCGCAGGGCGGTGTGGTCCAACGCATGGAGGCGCTCTTCGAGCAGCCTGATGGTCGTGGACTGGGGGAGCGACAGCACCCAGGGGTATGGCCCGCCGATCCGCGCAAAGTCCATCATGGCCAGGGGCCGGCTCGCGATCTCCAGACGCTGCTCCCGGGGTGTGGTGCCACAGGGGGCCGTCGACCCACCGCTACCGATGCCGCCGGACCGGATCGGCAGCCCGGCCAGGACGCCGGTGCCGCGCCGGATCCGCAGCCCCGCCGCGATCGCCGCCTCCGCGACGCCGGCCCGCGCCAGGACGGCGAGCCCGGGAGGGTGGAGGCCGATCGCGCGCGAATCCGCCGGGGGAGCGGCTTCCGGTTCGAAGACCCGTACCCTCCACCCGGCCTGGACCAGGAGCACCGCGAGGGCCAGCCCCGACGGCCCGGCACCGGCCACCACGACGTCGACCTCCTCGACCCCGCCCCCGTTCACGGCCCGGCCCCCGTTCACAGCCCCGCCCCTGTTGACGGCCCGGCCCCCGTTGACGGCCCGGCCCGGTGGATCAACAGGTTACGGAACGGCGGCCGGGCCACCGCTTCCCACGCGGGAGGCGTCGCGGCCTCCAGCTCGGCCAGGGTGTAGCTGCGGCGGATCGAGGTCAGGCCGTCGCACCGGATGAAGGAGCCCGGGGCGAGCGGCGCGGCGGCCGCCCAGAACAGCGCGTAGGCGGCGCGGGAGCGCCGGATGTCGTTGTGAACGGCGATCCCGCCGGGGGCCAGGAGCCGTTCCGAATCGGCGAGCAGGCCGGCGAACGCCTCCTCGTCGAGGTGGTGCAGCACGTGGTTGGACACGACGGCGTGGAACCGCCGGCCCGAGGCGGCCACGGCGGCACTCGTGGCCCGCTCGAAGCGGACCCCGGCGTCGTACCCTGCTCCCTGGGCGAACGCCTGCGCCCGCGCGTCCGGGTCGATCCCGGTGACCCGCAGGCGGATCCCGTCCCTCGCCGCGAGGCGGTGCAGGTGTGCCGCGACGTCCCCGCCGCCGCAGCCGACGTCGAGCAGCTCGGCGGCGCCAGTGAGCGGCAGCGCCGGCCGCAGCAGCCCGCGGTAGACCGCGGCCCAGCCGGCGAGGGCACGGTTGACGTAGGGGAAGCGGGCGTAGGTCGCGGCGAGCCGCGCGGGGTCGCACCCGGGCCGGTCCATCTCCTCGACCGCGTCGACGGCCCGGTCCCGCAGCCCCACGTCAGCGGCCGGGCAGCAGTGTCATGAGGGAGGTCTCCACGGTCAGCCCCGGGCCGAAGGCCATGGAGCACACGCGCCCCGGCGCCCCCGAATCCAGGATCTCCTTGAGCACGAACAACACGGTGGAGCTGGACATGTTGCCGTAGTCGCGCAGCACGGTCCGCGCGGGGACCAGCTGCCCGTCGTCCAGCTCCAAGCGGTGTTGCACGCGGTCCAGGATGGCCCGGCCGCCGGGGTGGATGCCCCAGTGCTCGATCTCCGCGTAGGCGCGCCCGGCGAGCGAGGGGTCGCGGGCCAGGAGGGGTTCGAGCGCGCCGACGATGTGGTCGTCGATGATGTGCGGCACATAGGTCCCCAGGACCATCTCGAAGCCCTCGTCGCCGATGTTCCACGCCATCGAGTCCTCGCCGACGGGCGTCAGCACGGTCTCGAAGTGGTCCAGGCTGAACGCCGGCGTCGTGGCTTCCGGCCCGGGCGGGCGCGCCGTGACGACTGCGGCCGCCGCTCCGTCCGCGAAGAGCGCCGAGCCCATGATGGTGTCCGGGTTGTTGGAGGTCCGCACGTGCAGCGAGCACAGCTCGGCGCACACCACGAGCACCACCGCGTCGGGGTCCGCCTCGCAGAACAGCTTCGCGGCCCGCAGCCCCGGGAACGCGGCGTAGCAGCCCATGAACCCCAGGTGGTAGCGCTGCACGGACGGGGCCAGCCCCAGCCCGCGGACCAGCTGGTAGTCCGGCCCGGGGTTGTAGAAGCCCGTGCAGGAGACCGTGACGACGTGCGTGACGTCCTCCGGCCCCAGGTCCGGGCAGGCCTCGAGCGCGCGCCGGCCGGATTCGAGGAACAGCGCGGACGCCTCCTCGGCGAAGACGGCGTTGCGGACCTTGGTGGAGGGGCTGAGCAGGTTCCCGGTCTCAGGGTCGTAGAACAGCGGGGACCCGGCGCGGGCTTCGGTGGTCAGCTCGCCGATGACGGTGTGGCGCGTGCGGATGTCGGCCGAGTCGAAGGACGTCGCCACGAGCCGCTGGCCGAGCCGGGTCAGCCCCGGCTGCGCGGCGAACACGTCCCGGGCCAGGTCCTGGTGCAGCACGGTGGAGGGGACGGCGGTCTCGATGGTGCGCAGCAGTACCGGCATAGCGCGAGCCTACGGTCCGTGCCGGCGGCCGTCTAGGGCGGCCCCGGGAGGGGGAGGACGACGCCGGACGGGGCCCGGGTGCGCCGCCTACCCCTTGCGGTGGCCGGCCGCGCGGCGGGAGGCCATGAGCCGTTCGACGACGGACAAGGCGGTCGCGGCGTTGCCTCCCGGGCCCACCGCGAGGTAGGTGGGGGCCTCGTGCGCGGGGCGTGATTCGTCGTCGTACCGGAACGGCAGGTAGCTGCCGCCGGACTGGCGGACCAGGAACGCGCCCGCCGCGACGTCCCACGGGTTCGTGTCGAAGCCCAGGGTGATGTCCGCCCAGCCGGCCGCGACGTGGGCGAGCATCAGGGCTCCGCTGACCTTGCGACGCAGGGTGGCGTAGGTGCCGACGAGCTCGGCGAAGGCCTCGAGGCCGGCGGGCCCGTCGAGGGCGAGCGCCTCGGCGGAGGGGTAGTCGGTCATGATCGAGGCACGGGACTCCTCGGCGTGCGCGGCGGGGCGCAAGACCCCGCCGTTGAGGTAGGCCCCGCCCGAATCCGCGCTGAACAGCAGCTCGGCGACCGGGTCGTAGACGACGCCGGCGACGACCTCGCCGTCGAGCGCCGCGGCGATGGAGACGCAGAAGAACGCGACGCCGTGGGCGAAGTTGCTGGTCCCGTCGATGGGATCCACGATCCACTCCACGCGGCCCCTCCCGCGGTGCCCGCCCTCCTCGCCGAGGATCCGGCTGTCCGGCTCGGCGGAGAGCACATGCTCCGCGATCGCCTCCTCCGACGCCTTGTCGTAGACGGTCACGAGGTCGTGGTGGTTGCTCTTCTGGGTGATCGCGAGCTCGGAGCGGAAGGCCCCGCGGAGCATCGGGCCGACCGCGCGCGCGGCGTCCTCGGCGATCGAGCGGAGTCGGGCGGAGCGCTGGGCGGGGGTCTCGTTGGGATCCACGGTCCCAGCCTATCGGTGCGCGGGCCCGGCGGGACCGCCGCCCGGGCCGGGTTCCCGCGGCCGTCATCTTCGACACATTCATTGATTGCGGCAAGCAACCATGCCTATGGTTGTCCTAGGCAATCAAACTCCGTTCCCCGCGTCCCGGGCCGACCCCGGGGCGCCGCTTGCGCAAGGACCCCCCCGTGGCACTGAATACAGAGACCGCCCTCAAGCTCGTGGAGAGCATCCAGTCCTTCCACCAGGTGCTCAAGTGCGTCAGCCATGCGGGCCTGCGCCCCGGCCAGCCGGGGCTCGGCCCGCTCGCCGTGCTGGAGCGCATCGAGCGCTCCGAGCCGGCCCGGGCGGTCGACGTCGCGAAGGGCCTCGGCATCGGCCCCGCGGCGCTGAGCCGCCACGTCGCCGAGCTCGAGTCCTCCGCCCTCGTCCTGCGCGGCCCCGACCCCGACGACGCCCGCGCCCAGCTCCTGCGGCTCAGCGACGCCGGCCGGGACGCCGTCGCGGCGGCCCGCGACCGCCGCGTGGAGGTCCTCGTGCGCCTCCTTGACGGCTGGGACGAGGCGCGCGCCCTCGACGCGACGGGCCTGCTCGACGACCTCGCCCTGCACTTGCGCGACGGGCTGCGGACCTCCCGGGAGGAGCAGGCATGAGCCCCGAGGACTTCCGTGGGGACCCCGCCCGCCGCCCCGGCACGTCCCGGGGGAACGACGCCGATGCCGCCCCGGGCGCCGAACCCTCCCGGGAAGCGGGGAGCCCGGGCGGTCTCTTCGGCGACACGGCGATTCCGCACCCCGACGCGGGCACGCAGGGCCTGATCACCGCGGCGACCCCGATCGTCCCGCCGGCGCCGGACGCCCCACCCCGGCCGGGCTCCGCGCCCGAGCCGGGCCCCGGCGTCGTCCGTCCCGAGCCCGTCGCGGACGTGCCGCAGATGACCAGGCAGGAGGTCCTGCGCTCCATCACGGGCGTGCTCGCGAGCTTTTTCGCGGCCATGCTCGCGGCGACGATCGTCTCGATCGCCCTGCCGACGATCATGGCCGACCTCGGTGGCTCCCAGACCGACTTCGCCTGGACGATCACCGCGGCGCTGCTCGCCAACGCGGCCTCCACGCCGATCTGGGGCAAGCTCGCCGACCTCTTCGACAAGAAGCTGCTCACGCAGATCGGCATCGCCGTGTTCGTCATCGGCTCGCTCCTGGCCGGATTCGCCCTCAACATCCCCATGCTCATGGCCTCCCGCGTCGTCCAGGGCCTCGGCATGGGCGGACTGACCGCGATGGGCATGGCCGTCATCGGCTCCGTCATCCCGCCGCGGGAACGCGGCCGCTACTCCGGCTACTTCGGCGCCGTCATGGCTGTCGCGACCGCGGGCGGGCCGCTGCTCGGCGGCTTCATCGTGGACACCCCGCTCGGATGGCGCTGGACGTTCTGGATCGGCATCCCGCTCGCGCTCGTGTCCATGGTGCTGATCCACAAGACCCTGCACCTCGTCCACGTGCCGCGGAAGGTCTACATCGACTGGGCGGGATCGCTCCTCGTCACCGCGGCCGTGGCCACGCTGCTGATCTGGGTCTCGTTCGTCGGCCAGGAGGGCGGCTTCGCGTGGGCCTCGTGGCAGACGGCCGTGATGGTCGGCGGCTCGCTCGTGCTCACCGCCGTGCTGCTGTTCGTCGAAGGGCGGGTCCCCGATCCCGTGATCCCGCTGAAGATCATCAGCCAGCGCACCACCGCCCTGGCCATCCTCGCCTCCATCGCGATCGGCGTCGGCATGTTCGGCACGGGCGCGTTCCTCGGCCAGTACTTCCAGCTCGCCGTCGGCGCCACCCCGACCATGGCGGGCGTCTACACGATGCCGATGATCCTCGGAAACCTCATCGGCTCCGTGGTCTCCGGGCAGCTGATCAGCCGCTTTGGGCGCTGGAAGGTCTTCCTGGTCATCGGCTCCCTCGCCAACGTCGCCGGGCTCGGGATGCTCGGCCTCATGGACGCCTCCACGCCGTTCTGGTACCTCGCCGCGGGCATGGTGCTCAACGGGCTCGGCATGGGCATGATGCTGCAGAACCTGGTCCTCGCCGTGCAGAACACCGTGAAGGTCACCCAGATCGGCACGGCGAGCTCTTCCGTGGCGTTCTTCCGCTCCGTCGGCGGCGCCGCCGGGGTCGCCGTGCTGGGCGCCGTCCTCTCGGAGCAGGTCGCGTCCCGCGGCCCAGGCGCCCTCGGCGAGGCGACCGCCGTCGTCTTCCTGATCTCCGCGGCCGTGGCCCTCGCCGCGTTCCTCTGCGTGGTCTTCATCAAGGAGGTCCCGCTGCGGCGCTCGGTGTAGGGCCTGCGTGCCATGATGGATCCGCGCCGCAGCAACCGCACCCCCACGGCAAGGAGGCCACAGTGGACGCCCCGAGCAATGAGTCCCCCGCCGACGAGTTCCCCGCCCAGGAGTCCCGCGCGGACGGAGCGAGCCCGGCGGACCTGATCGACGTCGACGCCCTGCTCGGCCCGGAGGAGCTCGCCCTGCGCGCCGAGGTCCGCGGCTTCGTGGACGAGGCCGTCCGGCCGCACATCGGCACGTGGTACGACTCCGCCCGCTTCCCGGCCGAGCTCGTGCCCGAGCTCGGGCGCCGCGGCCTGCTCGGCATGCACCTGGAGGGCTACGGCTGCGCGGGCCGCAGCGCGGTCGAGTACGGGATCGCGGCCGCCGAGCTCGAGGCCGGGGACTCCGGGATCCGCACGTTCGTCTCCGTCCAGGGCTCGCTGGCCATGACGGCCATCCACCGCTTCGGCTCCGAGGAGCAGAAGAGGCGCTGGCTGCCGGGCATGGCGGCGGGGGAGCTCATCGGCTGCTTCGCGCTGACCGAGCCGGACTCGGGCTCCGACCCCGGATCGATGCGCACGACCGCCCGCCGGGACGCCTCCGGCGACTGGGTGCTCAACGGCGCCAAGCGGTGGATCGGGCTCGCGAACCTCGCCGACGTCGCCGTCGTCTGGGCGCGGAGCGACGACGGCATCCGCGGCTTCCTGGTTCCCGGCCGGACCCCGGGCTTCACGGCCACCCCGATCGAGGGCAAGCTCTCGATGCGGGCCTCGGTGCAGTGCGGGATCGAGCTCGAGGACGTGCGCCTGCCCGCCGACGCGGTGCTGCCCGGGGCGCTGGGGCTCAAGGGCCCGTTCACGTGCCTGAACGAGGCCCGCTACGGGATCGCCTGGGGGGCCATGGGCGCGGCGCGGGACAGCTTCGAGGCCGCGCTGGACTACGCGCAACGGCGGATGCAGTTCGGGCGGCCGCTCGCCGCCTACCAGTTGACGCAGGCCAAGCTCGTGGACATGGCGCTCGAGATCAACAAGGGCTTCCTCCTGGCGCTGCATCTGGGGCGCATGAAGGACGCGGGCACGCTCTCGCCGCAGCAGATCAGCGTCGGCAAGCTCAACAACTGCCGCGAGGCCATCGCGATCGCCCGCGAGGCGCGCACGATCCTCGGCGGCAACGGGATCACGCTCGAGCACTCGCCGCTGCGCCACGCCAACAACCTCGAGTCGGTGCGCACCTACGAGGGCACCGACGAAGTGCACCTGCTCATCCTCGGCCAGCGGCTCACGGGCCACGCGGCGTTCCGCTAGGGCGGGGTCAGGACTCGTCGAGCTGTTCCGGCTGGTTGCCGAGGAGGAAGTGGCGGCCCGTGACTTCGCGCGGGGTGATCTCCACCCACGTGTCCTTGAGGGTCTGGACCCAGGGGCGGACGCCGGCGGCGCGGGCGAGCTCGATCTCCGCCTCGGTCTCCAGGACCCGGGCCGTGCCGCGGACGACGACGGACCAGGCCTGGTCGCTCAGGATGCCGTCCGACTCGAACGCGACCGTCGGGTTGATGGTGAGCCCGGCCAGCTTGTTCCCGGGGGCCGTGCGGAAGTAGAGCTTCCCCTCGTGGGCCGCGTGGTTGACCGGGACGATGTCCACGTTGCCCGCGACGCTGAGCGCGATCCGGCCATGGTGGGTGCGTCCCAGCAGCGTCCAGCACTGCTCGGTGTCCAGGATCATGACGGGCTGGCCGTCCTCGTGTTCAAACATCATGCCGCCCATTGTTCTACAGAATGTAGAAGAATGCGAGGGGTTTTCGGTGCCCGTTTCCGCCGCCGCGCGGTGACGGCCCCACGGCCGCGTGCGTGAAAGACTGGGGCCATGGCAGCACCGAACACCGTGAAGCACGCCCGCCACCTGGGGGTCCGCCTTGAAGACGGATGGCACGCGTTCCGCGAGCGAGGCGGCCGGAGCCGCGGACTCGTGGCCACCGTCCTGCCCTTCCGCGGCTACGGCGTCAGCGGGGCCGACGGCTGGGTGCGGGTCTTCGCACGTATCGTCCTGGCCCGGCCCGGCGCGTTCACGAACGGCCTGCCCAAGTCCAAGGTCGTCTCCGACGGCGTCCGCGGCTGGAGGAACTTCATCTCCCCGCCCATCCCGCACGCCGAGGTCGTCGCGGAGATCGGCGGGCGGACCTTCCGCGTCGACGCCGACCGCGGAGGCGTCCTCGACGTCAAGATCACGGTGGACCTGGCGCCCGGCTGGCACGCGGTGACCCTGCGCAGCGAGTCCTCGGAACCCGCGGACGTGTCCGTGTTCGTCGTCGACCGCTCGATCGACTTCGGGGTCGTCTCCGACATCGACGACACCGTCGTCGTCACCGCCCTCCCGCGCCCGCTGCTGGCCGCGTGGAACTCCTTTGTGCTCAGCGAGCACGCGCGCGTCGCGACGCCCGGCATGGCCGTGATGATGGAGCGGCTCATGCGCACCCGCCCGGGATCCCCGGTGCTCTACCTCTCGACGGGCGCCTGGAACGTGGCCCCGACCCTCACCCGCTTCCTCTCCCGCAACCTCTACCCGGCCGGAGCGCTCCTGCTGACGGACTGGGGGCCGACCGAGGGGCGCTGGTTCCGCTCGGGGCAGCAGCACAAGGTGGACCAGCTGCGCCGCCTGGCTGCCCAGTTCCCGCACATCAGCTGGCTCCTGGTCGGCGACGACGGACAGCACGATCCGGAGATCTACGCCGAGTTCGCCCGCCGCCACCCCGGGCAGGTGCGGGCGATCGCGATCCGCCAGCTCACGCCGTCGGAAGCCGTCCTGGCCGGCGGCCGCTCGATGGGCACCATGGACTCCACCCCGGGGACGCCGTGGGTGTACGCGCCGGACGGTGCCGGGATCTGCGAGGGCCTCGAGCGGCTGGGGCTGCTGGAACCCGAACGTGTCGCGGGGCCGCCCACCTCGGCGATGCCCGTCCTGCCGCGGAAGACGCCGTGAGCGGGCGCCGCCTGAGCGTCGGCGTGCCGATGCGGTGGGGCGACATGGACGCCTACGGCCACATCAACAACGTCAACCTGGTCCGCATGATGGAGGAGGCGCGGATCGCGGCCTTCGGCGTGCCGGGCGGGACGGGCAAGCCCGGCGCCGAGCCCGTCGTCGAGCTGTTCTCCACCGTTCCGGCCGACACGCAGACGCTCGTCGTCGAGCACCGGGTCCGCTACGTGGCCCCGCTGGACTACCGCAACGTCCCGGCCCGGGTCGACGTCTGGATCAGCTCGGTCAAGCCCGCCTCGTTCGACATCGCCTACGAGTTCCACGATCCCGTCGACGGCGGCGTCTGCGTGCGCGCGATCACGACCCTGGCGTTCTTCTCCACTGCGGAACAGCGACTGCTGCGCATCCCGGCCGAGCACCGCGAGGCGCTCGCCGGGTTCCTTGGAGAGCCGCTGTTCCGCTGAGGGCGGCTCAGGCCCCGCTGTGCAGCAGGCCCGCCGTGACCTCGACGAACCGCAGGCCGAGTTCCGGATCGTGCTCCAGATCGCACGGGGCCAGCTCGTCGCTGGAGAGGCTGAAGTAGCGGCGGCCGGCCCCGACGCCGGGGTCCTCCGGGACGCCGAGGATCCGGGCCGCCTCGTTCCAGGCGCAATGCCACCACAGCGTCTCGAACGGCTCGGAAGCCCAGCGCACGCGGTGGTCGAGCCGTTGGCCGGCCAGGTTCAGGAGCCGGACGATCTCGGCCACGTCATGGGCCGTGTAGCGTGCGACCTTCAGACCGGCCGTCATCACGGCCACCCGGAAACCGGGAAGGAACGCCGTGACGTGGGCCGGTTGCCACGCGGTGGGGTCCTTCCGGGCGCGGGCCAGGCGGAGCGGGTAGATGTCGTGTCCGTCGCGGTAGCTGCGACAGCTGCCGTCGGGTGCGTTCATGAAGGTGTGCCTTCCGTTGCTCTTGCCCGGAGCGGTATTGCACCGGACCGCTTCGTCATCCGAACCACCCGTGAAGCATGGGGTTGGTGCGCGGCCGGGTCGGAGCCCTGCGTGTGGCCGCATCTCGTGAAGCTGCCTCCATCCTAGCGGCCCGGTGCGACGCTTCGGCAAGCAACGCACCGGACCGCACCGGACCGGGACGGTCAGCCCTGGCGCGCCTTGAGCCGCGGATTGGCCTTGTTGATGACGAACGTGCGGCCGCGGCGGCGCACCACTTGCGCGCCGGGCTGCTACTTGAGGGCGCGGAGCGAGTTGCGGACCTTCATGGGGTTCCTCCTGGGATCGTGCTGCCGTTCTCGGACGGAGCGCCGTGCGGCGCCCCGGTGGTCCCGGCGCGGGACAGCTCCGCGTCGGTGAGTTCGCAGGCGGCGAGGGCCGCGGCGGCCTCCTCGGCGGCACCGGCCATGTCCGGGCCGGTCATCAGGAGCCGGGTCCCGGCCGCCCGCCGGCCCCACGTGCCGAGGTGCTCCATCCAGACGCGGGGTCCGATCCCGGTCACGCCGAGCCGCGCGGTCGGGGAGTCGGCGAGCCAGACGTCGCCGCGCAGCCAGGCGACGCCTTCGGCGATCCGGGGCAGGGTCGCGCGGAAGCGGTTCGCCTGCAGAGGCCGCCCGGCGCGGAGCTCCACCGTGCCGAAGGGTCCCCGGGAGCCAGGCGTGGGCGGCTCCGTGCCCGGCCCGAGTTCGGCGTGGAGCAGGCGGGCCCGTGGGGGCGATCTCGGCGATGAGCTGCATGCCTGGACGAACCCCGCCCCACCGGACTGGCAGCCCGCGGAGCCGCCGCCGAGGAGGTGGGCGAAGAGGCCCTCGACGAGGAGCACCTCGCGGCACTGCGCGAACGCCTCGATCAGGAACTCGCCGGCCGTGCGGTCGTCGGCGGGCAGGCTGCTGAGCCCGGATTCCCAGAGCGTGTGGCGGTCCCAGAGCTGGTCCTCGACGGATGCGGGGTCCACGGCCAGGGCGAGCGCCCGGGGATGTCCGTGCGGCATAGTACCCGTTCGCCTTCGAGCAGGTCGTGCACCACGACGACCGCGTCGGGGTGGTCGGCGCGGAGGCGGGTGAGCGCCTGGTCGCGGCAGTGGAAGTCGAGGGAGGAGAGGAGATGGAGGCTCACGCGGCCAGTCTATTGAGAATCATTCTCAAGATGCAAGCCGCCTGGAGTCCGTCCGGGACGCCGTCCGGGGCGGGGGCGTTTGCATTGACGGGATTCGTGGGATTGGGTGGACAAAAGGCAACCGCCGGCCCGCGGCCGGCCCGAAGGAGTGTGTCCTCAGCATGAGCGTTTCCCCCGCCCCGCGTCCGCAGCGCCCCCAGACCGTCCTCGAGGTCCTCGCCACCGAGCGGCTCTCCGAGCACATGGTGCGCTTGACCCTCGGCGGCGAGGGCTTCGCCGGCTACCAGGACAAGGACGCCACGGACAAGTACGTCAAGCTGCTCTTCGCCGATCCCGCGCTCGGCCTCGAGCCCCCGTACGACCTCGACGAGCTCCGCTCCCGGCTGGAGCCCGAGCAGATGCCCGTGCGCCGCACCTACACCGTCCGCTCCGTCGACCCGGACGCCGGGACGCTGCAGATCGACTTCGTCGTCCACGGGGACGAGGGCATCGCCGGTCCGTGGGCGGCCGCCGCGCAGCCCGGCGACAAGCTCTGCTTCAACGGCCCGGGTGGGATGTACTCCCCGGACCCGGCGGCCGGTTGGCACCTGTTGGCCGGAGACGAGTCGGCCCTGCCCGCGATCGCCTCCGCGCTCGAGGCCATGGGGCCGGACGCCCGCGGCATCGCCTACCTCGAGGTGGCCTCTGCCGCCGACGAGCTCGAGCTCTCCGCCCCGGCGGGCATCGAGCTGCGCTGGCTGCACCGCGGCGGCACGTTCAGCCCCGAGACGACGCGGCTGGCCGCGGCCGTCATGGCGGGGCAGTGGCTCGACGGCGACGTCCAGGTCTTCGGGCACGGCGAGCGGGAGATGATCAAGGCCCTGCGCCGCTACCTCGCGGACGAGCGCGGGGTCCCGCGCCAGCGGATGTCGCTCTCCGCCTACTGGGCCCACGGCCGCGCGGAGGACACCTTCCAGGCCGAGAAGCGCGAGCCGATCGGGCAGATCTTCCCGGAGTAGGCGCCTATCCGGGCAGCTGAGCCGCCCAGCAGTGGAACAGCGCGTAGGCGCGGTACGGGCTCCAGGCGTGCGAGCGCTCCTCGGCCGCGCGCGCATCGACGCGTCCCAGGGCCCGGCGGAGGACGAGGTCCCCGGGCGTGAACGCGTCGGGGTCGAAGCCGGCCCGCACGGCCAGGTAGTCCGCGGTCCACGGGCCGATCCCGCGCAGGCCGAGCAGTTCCGCGCGGGCCAGCGGGAACCCGGGGCCGCCGCGGGGATCCAGGCCCGCTACCGGCATCGCCGCGGCGAGGGCCGCCATCGCCGCGTGCAGGGTCAGGGCCCGCTGCCCCGTGATGCCGACGGCGGTGTGCAAGTGCCCGGGGTCCGTCTCCGCCAGCTCGGCCGCGTCCGGGAAGATCCGCAGCCCGCCGGGCCCGTCGCGGCCGAAGGCCTGCACGAGCCGGCCCGAGAACGTCCGGCACGCGGCGAGCGAGACCTGCTGGCCCAGGATCGTCGTCGCGAGCGCTTCGACGGGATCGAGGAACCCCACGCGGCGCAGCGAGGGCCGGGCCGCGACGAGCGGGGCCAGCGCGGGATCGCGCCGCAAGTGTCCGACGACGGGGCCCAGGTCCGCGTCGAGGTCCAGCCAGGCGCGGATCCGGGAGGCCAGCTCGTCCGCCCAGTCCGGATCCCCGCCAGCCGTCGGGGTGCCGGGCCCCCGGGCGTCGACGAGGACCAGCTCCCGCGTGAAGCGCAACGTCGCCTCGACATAAGCCGTGGAACAGGGGACGAGGCGGCGGAAGGTGGCCCCGGCGTCGTCCGGGTCCGTCCCGGAGGCCAGCTCGACGCCCGGCACCGCGTGGGCGCGCAGCACCGCGAGCACGTGGAGCGGATCCAGCCCGCCCGGGCCCGGCTCGAGCTCGAGCCGGACGGACTGCGCGGCAGCGCTCACGCGGCCGCCCGCTCGAGCTCCAGCAGCGCGGCCTTTGCCTCGGGGCCGCCGAGGTAGCCGCCCAGGGTGCCGTCGCTGCGCAGGACGCGGTGGCACGGGACCACAAGCGGCAGCGGGTTGGTGGCGCACGCCGTGCCGACCGCCCGCACGGCCCGCGGACGGCCCGTCGCCCGGGCGATCTCCGCGTAGCTCGCCGTGCTGCCGTAGCCGATGTGCGGCAGGTATTCGTGGACCTCGCGCCGGTAGCCGCTCGAGAGCGCGCGGTCCAGCGGCAGCTCGAAGCCGCGCCGCCGGCCGGCGAAGTACTCCTCGAGCTGGCGGGCCGCCGTGTCGAGCCGCGTGCCGCCAGCCAGGATCCGCGGACCCAGCCGGGCCGCGAGGTCCCCGAGCACCGCCTCGTGCCCCTCGGCGGCGAACGCGACGCGGACCAGGCCGCGCTCCGTCGCCGCGAGCAGCAGCGGGCCGAACGGGGAATCGACGGTGCGGTAGGAGGCGTCGAGGAGGCCTTCGGACTCGGCACGCGCTGCCAGCCGGTCGCCCAGGGCGGCGAGGACCGCGGGGCCGGCCCCGAGCCCGGGGAGCAGGCCGGATGGAAACCCCCCGGGGAGATCGGGCTGCCGGTCGGCGTCGTGGGAGCGGGATCCGGTGTTCATCGTGCGGCTCCTTTCGGGGACTCGGTGGGTTCGGTGGACGCGCTGGCCCCGCTGACCACGGTGGACCCGTTGGCCGAGTTGGCCGCGTTGGAGGAGAGCGCCGCGCGCAGCTTGGCGACGCCGTCGGCACATGCCCGGCGGGCGGCTTCCGGCGTGCCACCGAGGATGTCCGCGACCTCGCGGTGCGGCAACCCGGCGACGTGGTGGTAGGCGACGGCGGCGCGCTGCTTGGGCGGCAGGCCCGCGAGCGCCCTCCACAGACCCTCGTCCGGATCGGTGGCGATCCCGAGCGTGGAGTGCCGCTCCGGGAGCACCTCCGCCGGGACGGGGCGCCGCGCCGTCGCGCGGACGGCGTCGATGGCCTTGCGGTGCGCGATTGTGACGAGCCAGGCCTCCACGTTGGCGTCGGCCGGCAGGCCGGGGTAGGCGCGGAGGGCGGACAGGAAGGTCTCCTGCCATGCGTCCTCGGCATCGGCGTGGGGGCCGAGGACAGCGCGGCAGACGCGCAGCACCATCGGGCCGTAGGCCTTCACGAGGTGGTCAAAGGGCTGGTGGGTGTCCATCACCGGGTAGACGCGCGGAGTCCGCGGAACGTGAGGTCGGGGTCCCTCGCGCCGGCCTCCGGGCCGGTAGGGGCCACGTGGTCCGGTCCGGCCGGCCTCACGTCAGCCGGCCAGGGCGCGTCCACGTCAGCCGGCCAGGGTGAGCCCACGTCAACCGGCCAGCGCGCGTCCACGTCAACCGGCCCTGCGAGCCCGCGTCAGCCGGCCCGGGCGGCACCGGCCGGGTCCTGCGCGGACGGGAAGTCCTCCGAGTCGATCGTGGCCTGCTGGGCGGCGTTGTAGCGGTGACCGTGGACTGTGTCCTGGTTGACGAGGGCGTCCAGCTCCGCGAGCGTGGCGGCGTCCAGGACGACTTCCTCGGCGCCGAGGTTCTCCCGGAGGTGCTCCAGGCTCGTGGTGCCGGGGATCGCCACGACGTGTTCGCCCTGTGCCACGACCCAGGCCAGGGCGATCTGCGCGAGCGAGGCGCCGACGCGGTCCGCGACGGCCCGCACGCCGTCGAGCAGCGCCAGGTTGCGGGGGTAGTTCTCGGCGGAGAAGCGCGGCATGTGGTGGCGCATGTCCCCGGGCGGCAGCGCGGCGGGGTCCGTGAGGGTCCCCGTCAGGAAGGCCCGGCCGAGCGGGCTGAACGCCACGAAGGTCGTGCCGAGCTCGCGGCAGGCGTCGAGCATGCCGAGCTCGGGATTGCGCGTCCAGAGCGAGTACTCGTTCTGCACGGCGGCGATCGGGTGGACCCCGTGGGCGCGGCGCAGCGTCGCGACGGAGACCTCCGAGAGGCCGATCGCGCCGATCATGCCCTCCTGGACGAGCTCCGACATCGCGCCGACGCTGTCCTCGATGGGCACGTCCGGGTCGAGCCGGTGCAGGTAGTAGAGGTCGATGAAGTCGGTGCGCAGATTGCTCAGGGACTCCTCGGCCTGCCGGCGGATGGTCTGCGGGCGGCCGTCGATGCGCGCCTTTCCGCCCGAGAGTTCCAGGCCGCACTTGCTGGCGAGGAAGAACTCGCGGCAGCGGTCGGCCACGGCCGCGCCGACGAGCTCCTCGTTGCGGCCGCCGCCGTAGAGCGTCGCCGTGTCGAGGTGGTCGATCCCGGCGTCGAGGGCCTCGCGGAGCAGGTGGGCGCCGTCCCGCGGGGAGGGGAAGTTGGAATATCCGTGGCTGAGGTTCATGCACCCCAAACCGATCGGGCGCACGGTGGCGTCACCGAGGACTCGCTGTGTCATGCCTCTTGTCTAGCACGAATCCCGGTCCGCCTACACCTCGTGTGAGGGGGCTTCGGGGCGCAACACGCTAGAGGGGTTCGGCAAGGGTGTCGATGAGGCGGGAGAGCTCGCGCTGGCTGCTCCCGGGGATCGGCAGGAGCGGCAGGCGGGGCTCGCCGGCGTCGACCCCCGTCGCGCGGGCCAGCGCATAGAGGTTGCTGAGCTTGCGCAGTCCCGTGAAGGCATGCAGCAACGGCGAGAGCTCCGCGTGGAGCCGGCCGGTCCCGGCCGCGTCGCCGGCGACGACCGCCCGGCGCAGGGCGGCGAAGTGGTGCGGCAGCAGCGAGGCGGGGCCGCTGTGCCAGGCGTCCGCTGCGAACCCGGCCTCCGCGATGAGGGCGTCGCCGCTCATCCCGTGGCTGAAGTCCTCGGGGCTCCCGGCGCGCAGCCCGCGCAGGCGATCGTAGCGTTCCCGGAATCCAGCGGTGTCCGCCGCGGACTCCTTCAGGGCCGCGATCCCGGGGACGCGGGAGAGCTCCGCGGAGACGCCGAGGGGGAACGCGTACGCCGTCGTCCCCGGGTTGGAGTAGAGGCAGATCGGCAGGTCCACGGCCGAGGCGACGAGTCGGCACTGGTTGGCGACCTCGTCGTCGTTCAGCGGCACGTAGGAGACCGTCGAGACGAGCAGCCCGTCCACGCCGGCGGCGGCCGCGTCCTCCGCGTGGCGCAGGAGCTCCGTCGTGGAGACGGCGCTGACACCCGCGTAGACGGGCAGGGCCGGGCCGGCGCCCCGTGCCGCGGCTGTTCCCCGGGCGATCACGGCGCGCCGCTCGGCCGGGTCGAGGTAGGCGAAGCTACCGGAGCTGCCCAACAGCGTGATGCCGTCCACGCCGGAGCGTGCGAGCGAGTCCACGTGCCGCTCGAGCTCGGCGTGGTTCACCGACCCGTCCTCGGCGAAGGGGGTGACCGGGTAGGCGATGAGTCCGCGGAAGGCCGTCATCCCGACATCGTAGAGCACAGGCCGATGAACGCCCCCAGCTCGGCCAGTGCGTCCGGGCGCCCGGGCAGCGCGTTGGTCAGTTCGGGGGAGCGGACGACGACGGCGCGCCACTGCCCGCGCGAGACGGCGACGTTGACGCGATTGCGGTTGAACAGGAACTCCTGCCCACGTGGCGCCTCGGCCGCGGCCGAACAGGCCATCGACACGATCACCACGGGCGCCTGCTGGCCCTGGAACTTGTCCACCGTCCCCACGCGCACGCCGCCCAGCCCCGCGGCGTCGAGCGCTTCCCGGATCAGGGCGACCTGGGCGTTGTACGGGGCCACGACGAGGACGTCGCCCTCGGCCAGGGGCCGGGGCACCGCGCCGGCGGACTCCGTCCACGCCAGGCCGAGGTGGCGCCGGACCTGCCGGAGGACCTCGGCGGCCTCCTCCGCCGACGAGGTCGTGTTTCCGGTGTGCTCCACGAGGACGGTCTCGACGCCGGCCGGCACCCCGGCGAGGAAGCGCTCCGCCGCGGCCGGCGCGGACTCGAGCTTGCCGTCGTAGCTCAGCCGGGACACCTTCGAGCACAGCGCCGGGTGCATCCGCCACGAGTCAGCGAGGAAGTAGCCGAACTCCTCCGGCAGCGTCGCGTGCCCGGCGGAGAGCCAGCCGAGCGCCGACTCGTCCACGGGTTGCGGGTGCTTGCCCTGCGTGACCTGGGGCAGCTGCTGCGGGTCGCCGAGCAGCAGGAGGTTGCGGGCGGCACGGGACGCGGCGAGCGTGTTGGCGAGCGAGTACTGCCCGGCCTCGTCGATCACGAGCAGGTCCAGTGAGCCCGGCGCGACCGAGGCCCCCGTCATCGTCCACGCGGTCCCGCCGACGACGCAGCCGCCGCCGTCCACGATGAGATCCTCCAGTGCCGCCGGGTCCGTGTGCGCCCACGGCTTGGCCGCGTCGTCCCCCGGCTTCGGCTTCTTGGCGACGAGTGCGGGATCCACGCCGGCCGCGATGACCGAGCGGAGCAGCCCCTCGACCGCGGCGTGCCCCTGGGAAACGACCCCGATCTTCCAGCCGCGCGCCACGAGCCGGGCGATGACGTGCGCGCCGACGTGGCTCTTGCCCGTCCCCGGAGGCCCCTGCACGGCGAGGTAGGAGTGGTCGAGGTCCGCCACGGCCTCGGTGACCGCGCCAGCATAGTCGTGTCCGCCGTCGTCAGAGGTCCCGACCGGCGGCAGCGTGGCAAGCGTCGCGAGCCGGGGCGGCCGACGACGCAGCACGTCCAGCCCGGCGTGGCGCGGCAGCGAGGGCAGCGCGGTGCCGACCTGGCGGGCCAGCTCCGTGAGCGATTCCTCGATCGACCGGGTCGCGATCGGCTTCCCGGGCGTGAGGGCCAGCGGGACTTCGCCGTACGGCTCCGTTCCCTGCCTCGTGCGTTCGGCGAGGAGCAGCTCGAGCGTCCCCTCCTCGGCGCCCGGCGCGGCCTCGATGACGGTCGCGTTGAACGTCCCGCCGCGGATCTCGGACCCCGCGAGCGGCTCCGGCACGGGGGCGTCGTACAGCGCGAACCACTGGCTGTTGTCGCCGACGTCGGATCCCTCCGCGGCCGTGCCCCTCAGGCGCAGCGTCCGGGTCAGCGTGCGGGCCCGGGGCGTCGCCTTGGCCCAGTCCTCCACGACGTCCGCGGAGCGCACCATAACGACGTTCCGGGTCTCCTCCCACGTCTCGACGTTCTCGGACAGGCGGTCGAAGTGCCCCCACCAGTACTGCTTGCGCTCGCGCCGATGGTAGCCCGTCGCCGCGGCCACCATGGCGGCCGCGCGCTCGTCCGGTGTCGGCGGACGGTCCGCGGGCAGCCCGTCCAGGTAGGTGCGGAGCCGCAGTTCCGCCGGGTCCGGTTCCTCCTCCGTCTGCTCCCGCGGAGCCGGGGCATCCTGGCCAGGGGAGGGTACGACGTCGGAGCCGTTCCCGCGTGCCGGGTGTTCCGTTCCGAGCCCGCGGAGCCAGTCCCTCAGGCGAAGCGTCGAGACGCAGTCGTCCTTGTTGTAGGCGGCGATCGAGTCGATCACTTCCTGCGCCTTGACGGCGTCTCCGGCGTCGCGCGCGGCGCAGTACTCGGCGTAGGCGATGACGGAGGCGCCCGCGTTGGTCACGTCGCCCGAGCGTGGCCCGTCGGTCATGTAGAACGGCTCGAGCTTCTTGATCGAATAGGAGTCGGCCGAGATGCGCAGGGAGTGCCGGACGGTGTCCAGCAGGTCCACGAGCAGGCCCTCCTTCAACCAGCCGTCGATCGCGTCCTCGGCGGCCGTGTGGCGTACGGAGAGGTTGCGCAGGGCCGATTTCTCGTAGGCGGCGTAGTGGTAGACGTGCATCTCAGGCCACGTCCGGCGGCGGGCCTCGATGAAGGCCACGAAGTCCAGGAACGCCTTCTTCTCCCCGGCCCGGTCGTGGGCCCAGAACGGGATGAACTCCTCGGCCCCGGAATCGTGCACAACGAGCCCGAAGAGGTACTCGATGCCCCACGAGCCGTCCTCTTCCGCCTGCCAGAGCGGGTCGCCCTCGAAGTCGAAGAAGACGTCGCCGGGGCTCGGCTCCGGCAGTCGGCCGATCGTGTGCTTCGGAAGGACCTTGTAGTTCAGGCCGCTGCCGTCCGGGGCCGCGCCGTCGCCCGTCTCGAGGCCCGTCTGCAGGCGGGCCTGCTCCCGCAGGCGGACCTGCGGGCCCTTCGCCTGCTCCGCGGGCATCGCGGCGAGCTGCTCGATGGTACAGACGCCTGCGGCGCGCAGCTTCTTGCGCTGGGCCAGGCTCATCCCCGCCACGAGGAGCAGGTCGCGCCGCGCCTGGACCTCCTCGGCGCAGTAGTCGCAGCGGCCGCACGCCGCCAGCCCCGGCTGCTCCCAGTCGACGACGTTCCCGCTGGCGCGGTGCGCTTCGACGAGGGCGACGAGGCGGTCGCGGCGCTCGCGGAAGACGGGCAGCAGGTCCGGCATCGGGTGGACGCTGCGGCTCAGGTCCCCGAGCACGAGGACGGCCTCGTCGGCCGGTTCCAGGCCTTCGGCCAGCAGCTGGTCCCCGTACGCGGCGAGCTGCAGCAGGGCCGTGGTCTTGGCGTGGCGGGCGAGCTTGGAATCCCAGACGGCGTAGCGGCCGTCGGGCTGGCGGACGATGAAGTCGGCATAGCCGAGGAACGCTCCGTCGAAGAAGACGGCCTGGAACACGACGTCGGCCCCGGTCCGCAAGACGCCGAGGGTCTCCTCGCGGGCGGCGGTCAGGGTGGCATGCATGGCGGCTGACGGGCCCCCCTCGGGGCGTTCGATCTCCCTGACGCCCGTGCCGCGGTCGGCGTCCCACGTCCCGTACTGCTCCCTGAAGCCGGCCAGGACCTTCTGCTCGTGGGCGTCGCCGAGGGCCGCGGCGCGCTTGAGCATCTCGTCCTCGGGGAAGTCCGGCTTGGAGCGGCGCTTGAGGAGGACGTCGAGGCGGTACAGCGCCGCGAACTCGCACTCGCTCGCGATCGCCAGGTCGCTCGCCGACAGGATGACCGACTGCTCCGGCCGCCCCGGATCGTCCAACAGAAACACGTTGTCCCCCCTCGCCCGGCGGATCCCTTCCGCCGCCATCGTGAATCTAACAGCCGCCCCCGACACTTCGGCCAGCCGCCCCGACACCCCGGCCCGCCGCCCCCGCATCACGATCCACTCCCGCCTTGTTCTGAGCGAGTTGAAACGACCCGTGAGGGGATCGTGATGCGCAGGGAGGGGGCCGAGGTGGGGGGTCAGTCGCGGACGCGCACCGCGGCCTCCTGCAGGTTCTGCTCGACGCGCGTGTAGGCATCCGAGGCGACCGCCTTCCAGAACGAGAGCGCCAGGATGGGATCATCTCGCTCGAAGCGCGCGATGGCCTCGGCGGAGAGCACCCGGAGCGTGACGGGCCCCTGGGCGCGGACCCGCACGGGGGCGCCGCCGGCGACGCCGAGCGCGATCTCCCCGAAGGTCATGCCCGGGCCGAGCGTGGCGTGCTTGAAGCGCTGCCCGTGGTGGATGGTGCTCGTGGCGACCTTGCCGGAGGTGATGAAGTAGATGCCGCCGAACTTCTGCCCGGAGCGCCGGATCACCTCGCCGTCGTCGTAGCGCTTGTCCTCCATGGCCGCATCGAGCGCCTCGACCTGCTCCGCCGAGAGCGGGGCCAGGGCCGGGAAGTCGGGCACGGCCACGGCGTCCTTGACGAGCCCCGGGGCGCCGTGGCGCTCGATCAGCAGCTCCTCGGCCCATTCGACGGCGTCCGTCCGGCGGGCGAACAGCGGCGTGACCCCCGTGCAGAGGGCCTCCGAGATCCGCCCCTCGTGGTCGATCACCGCCAGCCGGTGGCCATCCTGTTCGAAGCCCGCCCGCAGGTCCTGCATGAGCCGCAGCGAGACGTCGTTGACCTCGTCGACCTTGCGCACGTCGAGGAGCAGGATCTCCACGTCCTCCGGCAGCGAGCTGACGTGGCGGGAGACCGACTCGGCGCCCGCGAAGAGCAGGTCCCCGTGCAGTTCCACGAGCTGGGCCCGGTGGCCGTGCGCGGAGAGCACGTCGGCCGCCTCCTGGCTGCGGCGCACTCCCGACGGGGCGTCCGTGACGGGGTACTGCTCCCGGATGGCGGAACGGCCGATCCGGGCGGCCTGGACGAAGTGCAGGCCCATCTCGGCGGCGATCCGCTGCGACGCGGCGATCCCGCGGACCGAGGAGCCGTGGTCGTCGAGCGGCGGGGAGTAGACGGAGATGCCGAGCTGCCCCGGCAGCACCGCGATGAGTCCGCCCCCGACCCCGGACTTCGCGGGGAGGCCGACGGCGCTCGTCCAGGCCCCGGCGTCGTCGTACATCCCGCACGTGAGCATCACCGAGAGCATCCGCTGCACGGCGTCGAGCCCGAGCACGCGCTTGCCCGTCACCGGCTGGCGGCCGCCGTTGGCCAGGGTCGCGGCCATGAGCGCGAGGTCGCGCGCGTCGACGAGGACCGAGCACTGGCGGAAGTAGTTCTCGACGGGGACGTCCGGATCGTCCTCGATGATCCCGAAGCCGCGCAGCAGGTTCGCGAGGGCGCGGTTGCGGAACCCGGTCTTGGACTCGGAGGAGTAGACGCGCTCGCTCACGGAGAGCGGCCGCCCCGCGAAGTCGGAGTATGCGGCGAGGATCCGGCCGAAGCCGTCGCGGCCGCCGGAGCCCTTGATGAGTGACGTCGCGGCGATCGCGCCCGCGTTGATCATGGGGTTCGCGGGGCGTCCGGTCTCGCGGGAGAGCGAGATCTCGTTGAACGCGTCGCCGCAGGGCTCGACGTCGACCTTCCGGTCCACGGCCTCCGCGCCGAGGTCCTCGAGTGCCAGCCCGTAGGTGAAGGGCTTGGAGATCGACTGGATCGTGAACTCGGTGCGCGAGTCGCCGACCTCGTAGACGTGGCCGTCGACGGTGGCCAGGCAGATCGCGAAATCGTCGGGGTCGGCCTCGGCCATCGCGGGGATGCCCTGGAACGGCACGCCGTCCTTCAGCCCGGACAGCTCGCGATGCAGTTCCCTCAGGTAGCTCTCGATCGGTGAACGCATGTGTCCACCCTATGCGCGGACCGTGGAGAGGGGATCCGGCCGGCCCCCCAGCCGACCGGATCCCCGATGGGATGCCCAGCTGCGCGGACCCGCGGCCACGGTGCCCCCCAACGGCGCCGTCCCCCGGCGGCGCCACCGCGTGGTGTGCGGTTCCGCGCTGAAAGCTGAACGATTCCAGTACAGCGCCCGGCACCGACAGTTTGGGTCCGGACGGAAGCCGGGCCCCGGCGTCGTACCCTTCCGGCTACTTCCGGCGGCCGAACAGGAGCGACGCGGCCGCCGTCGCTCCCGCCACCGTGTAGACGGCGGGCCAGGCGCCGATCTTCTTCGCGAGCGGGTGGGAGAGGCCGAACGCCGCGACGTACGCCGCGGTCAGCGCCGTGGCCCGGCCGGCCCCGGCGTCGCGCTTCCAGACGAGGAAGGCCGCCGTCCCGGCCGCGGCGAGCACGGCCCCGCCGAGCTGGCGGTCGCCCGTGTCCCGGGCGGTCTTGTAGCCGCCGACGAGGCCGGCGGAGGCAAGCAGTGACGAGAGCAGGCGTGACATGGGTCTCCTTGTCGAAAAGCGGGCGGGATCTGTTAACAGCCTAGTGCCCGCGGGCGTAGCATGGCGGGCATGACCGAGGCCGCCGCAGTCCCCAGAACCCCCCGCAAAGTCATCATGGTCGCCGTCGTCGCGGCCCTCGGAGGCTTCCTCTTCGGCTTCGACTCCGCCGTCATCAACGGCGCGGTCGACGCGGTGCAGGGCCAGTTCGGCCTCGGGAGCGTCCTGCTCGGCTTCACGGTCTCCTGCGCCCTGCTCGGCGCGATGATCGGCGCGTGGGGCGCGGGGCCGTTCGCCGACCGGCAGGGGCGCGTGCGCGCCATGATCGTGGCGGCCGTCCTCTTCGCGGTCTCCTCCGTGGGCTCCGGGCTGGCCTTCGGCGTCGTGGACCTCATCGCCTGGCGGCTCATCGGCGGCATCGGCGTCGGCATGGCCTCCGTCCTCGCCCCCGCCTACATCGCCGAGGTCTCCCCGGCCCACAGCCGCGGCCGGCTCGGCTCGCTCCAGCAGCTCGCGATCGTGCTCGGCATCTTCACCGCCCTGCTCTCCGACGCGCTCATCGCCGCCGTCGCCGGCGGCGCGTCCGAGGTCACGTGGCTGGGGCTGGAGGCCTGGCGCTGGATGTTCCTCGCCGAGGTCATACCGGCAGTCGTCTACGGCGTCCTGGCCTGGAGCCTGCCCGAATCGCCGCGCTACCTCGTGGCCAAGAACGAGTTCGCCAAGGCCGGCAAGGTCCTCACGGACGTCGTCGGCCTGCCCACGAAGGCGGCCGTGGAGGACAAGATCGCGGCGATCAAGGAGACCATCAACCTCGAGACCCGCCAGGGCCTGCACACCCTCACGGGCGGGCGCTACTGGCTCCTGCCGATCGTCTGGGTCGGCATCCTGCTCTCCGTGTTCCAGCAGTTCGTCGGCATCAACGTGATCTTCTACTACTCCACGAGCCTGTGGCGCTCGGTCGGCTTCACGGAGGCCGATTCCTTCACGGTCACGGTCATCACCTCGATCACCAACATCGCCGTCACCATCGTCGCGATCGCGCTCGTGGACAAGATCGGCCGCAAGCCGCTCCTCCTCGCCGGTTCCACGGGCATGACGCTCGCCCTCGGCCTCATGGCGCTCTGCTTCAGCCAGGCCACGGGAACGGGGGAAGACGTGAGCCTGCCGCAGCCGTGGGGCACCGTGGCGCTCATCGCCGCCAACCTGTTCGTCGTCTCCTTCGGCGCCTCCTGGGGTCCGGTCGTGTGGGTCCTGCTGGGGGAGATGTTCTCCAACAAGATGCGCGCCGTGGCCCTCTCGGTCGCCGCGGCGGCCCAGTGGGGCGCCAACTTCCTGGTCACCACCACCTTCCCGGCGCTCGCCGAGATCGGCCTGGTCCTGGCCTACGGCCTCTACGCGTTCTTCGCCCTCTTGTCCTTCTTCTTCGTGTGGCGTTTTGTGAAGGAGACCAAGGGCAAGGAGCTCGAGGCCATGCAGTAGCCACGACACCGGGAGGAAGCATGGGACGGCTGATCTACACGGCGATCACCTCGCTCGAGGGGTACTTCGTCGACGCGGACGGCGAGTACGGCTGGTCGATGCCGGACGAGGAGGTCTACGCGCACCTCATGGAGCGTGAGGCCTCCGTGGCCACGTTCCTGCTGGGCCGGCGGATGTACCGGGAGATGACGGCGTGGGAGGCCCCGGAGCTCGTGGCCGAGGACGCGGACTTCGTGCAGAACTACGCGGGGACGTGGGCCGCGGCCGAGAAGATCGTCTTCTCGCGCACCCTCGATTCCGTCACCAGCCCCCGCGCCCGGATCGAGCGCGAGTTCGATCCCGACGCCGTCGCCCGGCTCAAGGAATCGGCGGAGCACGACCTGAGCATCTCCGGGGCGGAGCTAGCCGCCGAGGCGATCCGGGCGGGTCTGGTCGACGAGTACCGGCAGTACGCGAGCCCCCTCGTCGTCGGCGGCGGCCGGCACTGGCTCCCGGAGGGCGTCCGGCTCCCGCTGCGGCTCGTGGAGCACGCCGCGTTCGGCAACGGGGTCGTCTACCTCGCCTACGTGCCGGCCTGACGGTACGACGCCGGGGCCCGGCCCGGGCTGATCAGCCGCCGGCCGCCGTGGGAACCTCGGCGAGGTGGGCCAGGACCGCCGCTCCGATGACGCGCGCACCGGCGTGGTCCGGATGGATCCCGTCGTACGCCATGCCCGGTGCGAAGCGGCCCGGGTCGTCAGCGGCGCGCAGCCCGGCGGCGGCATCGACCCACTCCCAGCCCTGCTCCGCCGCGAAGGCCTCCAGCCACGCGTTGTACTCGAGGGTCGGTCCGCCGAAGCCGTCCCGGGGAGGGATCGACGAGACGACGACGCGCGGTGCGCCGGCTGCCTCGACGAGGCGGATCAGGTTCGCCCCGATCCGCTCGGGAGCCGTTCCGCGGTAGATGTCGTTGGTGCCGGCGAGCACCACGAGCACGTCCGCGTCCACGGCGCCGAGCCCCGCGGCCATGTCGGCGCTCGTCGCCCCTCCCACGGCCCAGCCGCCCGTGAACTCCACGCCGGGGGCCTGCGCGTGGCGCACCCACGAGCGCTCGCCGACCTCCCGCCGTCGGACGTCCTCCGGGAACGCGTGGTCCGCCGTGATCGAGTCCCCGGCGACGGCGAAGCGCAGGACGTCGGCGCCGGCGACGGCCTCCGATCCGGTCCCCGCGACCGCCGGGACGGGCGCCCCGGAAGCCGGACCGCGGACGGCAGGGGACTGCAGCACGGCCAGCAGGGCCGCGGCGAGCAGGACGGAGAGGACGACGGCGGCCGCACGCCCGCGCCGCAGGGCGCGGTTCGGGCGAGGGGCGGGCGGGGCGGCGGGGGCCGGAACGGGTGGCACGGGAGGGGCTTTCGGGCGGGCGGCGGACGGATCAGCTCAAGCGTAGGTCCACCCCGCCCCGCCCCCGCCTCGGGGGCGGTTGCGATCCGGTGACGATTCCCTGCGCCTCCTAGCCGATGCCGCCCGTGCAGGCGGCCCCGGGTTCGGGCGTCTGCGGTCCCTGGCGGTACTTCTGGATGAAGTCGGCGATCCGCGGATCCTGCGCGGAGTCGGCCACGAGCTGCACGCCCCAGGCGCTGAGCTTGATGGGCTCCTCCTGCGCGGGCACGGGACTGAGCAGCAGGTAACTGCGCTCGCCGACGGTGTCCGTCAGCGCGGCGATGTCGGCTTCGGCGGCGTCGTCGTTGTAACTGATCCAGACGGCGCCGTGCTCGAGCGAGTGCACGGCCGCCGTCTCCTGGACCGGATCGGTGTAGATCCCGCAGTTCTGCCAGACGGGGAAGTGGTCCCCGCCGACCCCTGGCACGGTCTCGTACTCGACGGCGTCCTGGACGTGGTTGGCGCTGACGATCTCGTATTCCTGCGCCCCGTCAATGGGCTGCGCGGCGCGGGCGACGGCCTCGTTGCGGGCCTGGGCCTGGCCCGTGACGACGATGCCGACGGGGACGGCGATCGCCGCGACGGCGGCGACGGCGACTCCGGCCGTGATCCAGCGCCCGCGCTTGGCGCGGCGCTCCTGGGCGGCGACGAGGGCGAGGGCCTGCTCGCGCTTGGACCGGGGTTCCCGGTCCGAGGTGGCGTTCTTGCGGTTCATGGTGTCTTCCTTCACGGTGTGGGAGGCTCAGCCGAGGTCGGCGAGCAGGTTGTTCATGGCGTGGATCTCCGACTCCTGGGCGGTGATCATCTTGGCCGCCAGGTCCAGCACGTGGGCGTCCGAGGCCCGATCCAGGGCCGCCTGGGCCATCGCGACCCCGCCCTGGTGGTGGCGGATCATGAGCTCCAGGTAGAGCCGGTCGGCGTCGGAACCCGTGGACTCCTCGAGGCGGGTGATGTCCTCCGCGCTGGCCATGCCCATCGAGGCGTTGGTATGCGCGGCGGCGGCCTGGGCTCCGGAGACGGGTCCGTGCGTCGACGTCCCCTCCGTCGATGTCCCCTCGGTCGAGGTCCCGTGCGCCGCGTGGGAGCTTCCGCCCTCCACGACGAGGTCCTCCATCCAGGCCATGGCCGGCCGGTCGCCGGTCTGCGGCAGCCCCCACAGCTCGAGCCAGGCGTACATCTGTCCGGACTGCTGCGCCTGCGTCGTGGCGATGTCGTAGGCGATCGAGCGGACGCCCTCGCTAAGGCCGGTGTCGCGGACGATCAGGGAGAGCTGGACGGCCTGGTTGTGGTGGGTCTGCATGTCTCGCGCGAATCCGGCGTCGGCGGAGAGCTCGTCCGGCGACGTGGAGGCGGGAACGAGCGTGCCGAGCAGCCAGCCGCCGATGCCGACGGCCACCACGAGGGCGGCGAGCGCGGCGACGAGCGGGCGGTTCAGCACGGGTCCGGACGGGGCGTCCGGGACGCGGGCAGGGTCGTGCGGGGTTTCTGGCATGGTTCTCCTCGGGAGCGGCACGGAGGGGCGGGCGGCGGCGCAGGGCCGCCGGGCCTACGTGCGGCTGACCGAGAGGGCGTTGAGGTCCGGGGAGGTGGCGCCCGCGGCGTCGGGACGTCCGGAGAGGTCGGCCGCGAATCCCGGGGCGCCCCAGGCGCGGTCCGTGTCGGGACGCGGCGCGGTGCCGGCCGGGACGGGCTGGACGTCGGTCTGCCCGTGGCAGGCGGGAGCCGGGGCGTGCAGCGGGCAGTCGGTCGCGCCGTCGTCCACGGAGGACGACGCCGGGGCCGAGCCTGCGTGCCCGTCGGGGGCATGGCGGGTCGACCCGTAGGCGACGGAGACGGCGTCGGCTACCGAGCCCGCCGAACGTGCCGGGCCTGCGGGGTCCGCCGTGGCTCCGACGGGGCCGGCGAGGAGGGCGGCCAACAGGAGTGGCAGCGCGAGGACCGCGGCGACCAGCGCGGCGAGGCGCGGGCGTCGGTTCCTGGGCATGATGCTCCTGCGTCGAGGGCGATGGTTGACCGTACAAGAATAGCCGCCGGAAGCTGGGAAGCCCCTGTGAGCCGTCACAGGCGTACCGCGTAGATTCTTCTCCCATGAGAGAGGTCGAGGGCGGGGGAATCCGATGAGCGGGGCGCTGGAACAGTGGTGGCGGGCCCTGCGTGACGGATTCGCCCACGGCGCGCCCCTGCATCTGGAGGCCATGGTCGTTGTGCTGGTGATCGCCGCCGCGGTGGCGCTCTCGGTTCCGCGGGCGACGTGGCGGTGGTTCGGGCTCTACGTCACGTTCGTCCACGAGCTGGGGCACGCGCTCGCGGCGCTGCTGACCGGGCGCGTCGTGCGGGGCATCCGCCTGCGTCTGGACCACTCGGGCGAGATGGTCAGCCAGGGCCGGGGCACGGCGTCGGCGGTCTGGGCCGGATTCTGGGGCTACCCCGCGCCGGCCGTCGCCGGCGCCCTGATGGTGTGGTCTGCCGCGTCCGGATGGGGAGGTGCCGCGTTGTCGATCGGGGCCGTGGCGCTGCTCGTCTCGATCCTGTTCATCCGGAACGGCTTCGGGATGCTGCTCGCCGTGGTCTGCGCGGCGGTGGCCCAGGGGCTCGTGGTGTTCCTGCCGCGGCAGGCCGTGGGCGTCGTCGTGTTGGTTCTCGGCATTTCGCTCCTGGTCGGGGCGGTGCGGGACTGGTTCAAGGTGGCTTCCGTGCACCGGCGCCGCGGCGACCGCCGCAGCTCGGACGCGTACCTCTTGTCCCGCATGAGCGGCGTTCCCTCTCTCGCGTGGCTGGCCGGATTCGCCGTGGTCATCGGGGCGTGCTCCTTCTGGGCGCTGACGGTCCTGGGCCGCGTCGTCGGCTGAGGCGGCGTCATGCGGCGTGGGGGTCCTCGTGCTGGGGCAGGTCGTTGAGCTCGAGGTAGATGGGGGCGTCCCCGGGCGTCGCCGGCGTGCCGGGCAGCGGTGGTGCGATCGAGCGGACCCGTTCGCCGTCGGCCGTCGTGATGACGACGGCGTGGCGCTGTCCGGGGAGTAGCTCTGTTTCGGCGCTCCAGGCATTGGCTTCCTTGTCGTAGTTGCAGGCCTCGCACAAGCCCTGGCCGTTCTCCGTGGAGGTCGTACCGCCCGAGGCGTAGGACAGGATGTGGTCGTAGTGGCGGATCGGGGCGTCGCACCAGGGCATGCGGCACTGGGCGTCGCGGATGGCGATGAACTTCTTCATGCCCGCGGGGAAGATCCGGGCGCGCGAGTCCATGCCGAGTAACGCTCCGCTGTCCGGTGCGGTGTAGAGGCGGCGCAGCCAGATCCGCGCCGCCGACTCCTCGTCCGGCGACATGGCCTCCGGGAGGACGCTAGACGGCGGCCCGGCTGGCGGAGCCTGCGGTGCAGGAGGCATCGAGGGCGGAGGGCCGGGCGGCTGCCCTCCGGGTGGGGCCGGAGCGCCGGAGGCGACGCTGCGGATGAGGTCCCGTGCCCACTGGGCGGGAACGACGCCGTAGCCGTTAAGCCGTGCCGGCTCGGATTCGCCTTGGAGCAGTGTCCTGTCGGTCATGACGAGTTGGATCTCGAGGTCGACCGGTGCCCGTGCGGGGCGGCCGGTGACGCGTTCGACGAGCGTGTCGGCCATGATCTGCCCCCGGGAGCGGCGGTCGCCGGAGGCCCGGCACCGCTCGGCCTCCTGGGAGAGCGCCGCGACGACGGACACGCCGGCGGCGACCGGCAGCAGGGCGGTGACGTTGACCATGGTGTCGGGGGCGGGCCGCGAGGTCACGCGGCGCTCGGACTCGGCCTTCGCTGCCCGGGCCACGACCGAGTGCGGATCCAACGCCTGCGCCAGTTGCTGGGCCCGCGCCGCGAGAGCACGGGGACCGAGGCCACGCACGGCGTCAGGGGTCGGGCACAACGTGCGGTCCAGATGCTGCCGATCCTCAAGGGTCAGGCAGGCGGTCTCGCGCACCAGCACGGTCGCGCCCCACTCGTTCAGCGTTCCCGCTTCGAGGGCCTGCAGCGTGTGGGGCATTTCGCGGACCAGGATCCGGGAGAGACCCAGATGGCGCTGGCCCAGGTGCGGGGACTCGCGGCGCGCGGCACCGAGCTGCGCGCCGATGCCCTGCCCCAGCCGCTCGGCCGGAACGCCCCGGGCGCGGCGTTCCTCCCGCACGGCGTGGTCGAAGGCGGCCGCGAGCCGGGCCTGCGCGGCGCACGCGGCGGACTTCAGGTCCTCAAGGACACTGATCCTCTCCAGTGCCTCGGCCGGGGTGATCCCGTCCAGCTCGGGCGGGCTCTCGAGGGCCCGTGCCGCTTCCCGTAACCGCGATTCTTCGAACATGTGTACTACTCTATGGAGTCCTTCCGACACTTTGGTGCGGACCATTGCCGTTGTGGACGAGGCGGCCCGAAGGGCGGATGTGGAGGGCGGGTCGCTCGGCCTCCGCGGCCAGGCGTGTCATAGCCAAGGCCGGCCGGATCGGGCAGAGTGGAGGTCATGCCTGTCTTCGAGTACCGGACCACCCTGCCCCGCGGCCGCCGGGAGGTCTTCGAGTGGTTCGAGCGGCCCGGCGCCATCACGCGGTTGACCCCTCCCTTCTCCGGCAGCGTGCGCCGCGGCCCGAGCGACGGCATCCGGCCGGGTTCGACGGCCGTCCTGGGCATCGGAGCCCCGGGGTCCGCCGGCCTCCTGGGCGCCGCGGCCGCCAGCATGGCCTCCGGTGTCCTGCCTGCCAAGGCCCGCCCTGAACTGCTCTGGCACGCCCGCCACACCGACCTCGAACCGGGGCTCTCCTTCACCGACACGATGGACCGCGGTCCGCTCAGGGCCTGGACCCACCGTCATCTCTTCGAGGACGCTCAGCGCACGGGAGGCGGGTCGGGGACCACCATGGTCGACCTCGTGGAATTCGAGCTCCCCGCCGTTCCCCGCGTCGACCGGCCCCGGACGGGTGGATGGACGGAGGCCCTGTTCCGGCGCGAGCTCGAGCGCATCTTCGCCTACCGCGAGCGGCAGTTGCGGGCGGATCTGGACTTCCACGCCGCCCATTCCGGCACGCCGCGTACCGTCGCCGTCAGCGGCGCCGGCGGGACGATCGGCACCCAGTTGTGCGCCCTCCTCGCAGGAGGCGGGCACCGCGTGATCCGTCTCGTCCGCCGTCGCGCATCGGGCCCGGACGAAATCTCCTGGGACCCGGAATCCGGCCGGCTCGACCCCGCGGCGCTGGGCGAGTGCGACGCCGTCGTCCACCTCTCGGGGCATCCCATCGGCGGGAGGCTCACCCCCTCGACGAAGCAGAAGATCCTGGCCAGCCGTACGACGTCGACCGCCCTCCTCGCGAGGACCCTCGCCTCGCTCGCGGGCGACGGCCGCCAGCGGGCCCTCGTCGTCGCCTCGGGCATCGGCTACTACGGATCCCATCCGCACCAGACGCCCGAGCCCGAGCCGTTGACCGAGGACTCCCCGGCCGGCCACGACTTCCTGGCCCACGTCTGCGTCGCCTGGGAGGAGGCCTGCCGCCCCGCCATCGTGGCCGGGGTGCGGGTCGCGAACCTGCGCACGGGCCTGGTCCAGACGCCCGCCGGCGGGCTGTTGCCGCGTTTCCTGCCGCTGTTCCTGGCAGGGCTCGGTGGTCCGCAGGGCGCCGCGGCCTGGAAGAGCTGGATCGGCATCGACGACATCGCCGCCGCCCATGCCTTCGCGGCCCTGAACGACGCCGTCGAGGGCCCTCTCAACGCCGTGGCCCCC
Organism: Zafaria sp. Z1313; assembly: GCF_050563205.1. Lineage (NCBI taxonomy): Bacteria > Bacillati > Actinomycetota > Actinomycetes > Micrococcales > Micrococcaceae > Zafaria > Zafaria sp. Z1313. The sequence goes on along the minus strand of NZ_JBNWUK010000022.1, from coordinate 5,770 downwards.
CAGCCGGTCACGGGCACGGAGTATGCCCGCGTGCTCGGCACGGTGCTGCGACGCCCGGCGGCCATCCCGGTTCCGGCCTTCGGCCCGCGCCTGTTGCTCGGAACGCAGGGGGCCCACGAACTCGCCGAGGCGGACCAGCGCGTGGCGCCAGCCGTCCTCGAGCGACTGGGCTTCTCCTTCCGGCACCGTTCCCTCGAGGCCCAGTTGCGGCACGTCCTCGGCCGGAGTTGAGACGCTCCGGGCCTGTGATGCGCCTGTGAATCATTCGGTCCGGGACCGTTCGGCTTGACGGGCCCCCGGGGTCGCCGGTTAGCGTGGTTAGATCACGTTTTGGTAACGCCAGCCCGGTCCGGGCGGCTTCGCCCCGCCGTTCGGGGTGCCGAAACACGCAGGGCCCGCACCCTTGGTTCGTCCGCGCGGCCTCCTGGAAACCTGATGTCGATCATCTGCCGGACGAACACGCATCGATGGCCGGGGACGGCCTGAGCGGGGGTGGCCCTGGAGAACCGTGATCCAGAACAACAAGACCCGTCGTTTCACCCGTGCCGGCATCGCCGGCGGAATCGCCACGCTCGCGCTGGCCGGAGGCGTGGTGGGCCTCGGAGCCGCTCCCGCCTCCGCTGCCTCGGCCGCGACGTGGGACGCGCTGGCCGAGTGCGAGTCCAGCGGCAACTGGTCCATCAACACCGGAAACGGCTACTACGGCGGGCTGCAGTTCAGCCTCCAGACGTGGCAGGCGTTCGGCGGAACCGGCAACCCCGCCGACGCCAGCAAGGCCGAGCAGATCGCCGTCGCCGAGAAGATCCTGGCCGGCCAGGGCTGGGGCGCCTGGCCCGCGTGCTCCGCCAAGCTCGGACTGTCCGGGAAGTCCGGCTCGATCGCCGGATCCTCGGAGGCCTCGTCGACCGCCTCCACGGGTTCGACGAGCTCCCAGTCCACGAGCTCCCAGTCGGCCGGTTCCCAGTCCTCCGGCGCAGCGTCGTCGAGCCAGGGTGCGGCGACGCAGGAGGCCACGGCTCAGAAGGCCGCGCCGCAGAAGTCCTCGGCCTCGGTGCCGAAGCACCGCGCCGACGCCCCGGTCGACGCCGTCGCCACCGTTCCCGCGAAGGACTCCGGCGACGACTACACCGTCGCGTCCGGCGATACGCTCTTCACGATCTCCGAGGAGCTGGGCCTGGCCGATTGGCGCGCGCTCTACTCGCTCAACCAGGACGTCGTGGAGAACCCGGACCTCATCTTCGTGGGCCAGGAGCTCGACGTCCCGACGAAGTAGCGCCACGGCCCGCGGGCGGGCCGTGGCGGTGGCCCCGAAGGAATGCGGCCCAGACCTGTTCGGCCTCCACGCCGAAGGTCCGGGCGATGTCCTCGAGGGACCACCCCTCCCGCCGCAGCTCGCGCAGCGTCGGGTACCCCGGTGGTTCCCGCATCCCGTCCATGGGCCCATTCAAACGCAGGGCACCGACGCTTCGGATCCGAAGCGCCGGTGCCCTGCGACGTGTGACGTGTGCCTGCCCGGCTACCGGGATTCCCGCGGCCGCAGTTCCCCGGCGTCCGCGACCTCGAAATGGTGCTCGAGGTGCTCGTGGCACAGGCAGTGGATCGTGAACATCGGCAGCCCGTAGGAGCCGTACCATTCGTTGGCCGAGAGCAGGACGTGCCCGCGCAGGGCGAGCGCCGGGAGCTCGGGCGGCATAAAGGGGTTGTACTTCGAGGGGTAGACCCACTGGCCCTCGAGCTCGAAGCTCGGCAGCGCGTAGGGGTCGTGCCGGTTGTGCTCGGTGGGGTAGAAGACGCCGTCGATCAGCCAATGACTGGCCAGGCCCTGCTCGAGGTCCTGGTTGTAGCTTGTCGGGAACAGGATCGCTTCCACGGGACAGGCCTTTCTTCGCGGGGAGCCGGTGGCTCCTCAAAACCGTTGGCTCTTAAAGGGGAACCGATGGCGGGGGCCACTGCGACATGCCACCCGCCATCGGCTTCATTCACCACTTACCAAGCAAGACTTAGCCTACCCTTACTCAATTTCGTTGTAAAGGCGTCTCCTAATAAGTCTCCGGATGTCCGCCAATGACACCGCGTAACGGCGCGATCCGGAGCCGCCCGGACGCCCCCGTGCGAAAGACCTCGATCGGGGTCCCGTAGACCTCCGTCAGGCGCCCGGCCGTGCAGACCTCCTCCACGGCCCCATCGGCCACGACCCGTCCGTGGGACATCAGCAGCACCCGGTCGGCGTAGGCGGCGGCCGCGTCGAGGTCGTGCAGGACGACGACGGCGGAGCCCGCTTCCGCGAGCCGGCGGCACTGGGCGAGGGTCTTCTCCTGGCGCGCGATGTCCATCGCGGACACGGGCTCGTCCAGGAGCACGACCCGCCCTTCCTGCGCCAGGACACGCGCGAGCGCGGTGCGCTGGCGCTCGCCGCCGGACAGGACCGTCACGGCCCGCGGGGCCAGATGCGAGATCTCGGTGGCCTCCATCGCGGCGGCGACCGCATCGTCGTCGTCCTCCTCCCGTTCCGTGCGCCGCCACGCCGTGCGGCCCATGCGCACGACCTCGGCGGTCGTGAAGGGGAAGGCGACCTGCGACTCCTGGCCCATGACCGCGCGGTGCCGTGCGGCCTCGGCCGTGCCCCACGCCTTGAGCGGGCGGCCGGCGAGCCGGACCTCGCCCGCCGCGGGGGAGAGGTTCCCCGCGAGGACGGCGACGAGGGTCGACTTGCCGGCGCCGTTCGGCCCGATCACGGCCGTCACCTCGCCGGCTCGGACGTCGACGTCGACGCCGTCGAGGATGGGACGCCCGCCCGCCTCGATGCGGACGCCCCGCGCCTGGAGCTGGACGGACGTGGTGGTCGCGGCGTCTGCGGCGGCGCGCGCCACGGTGCTCTGGTTCCTCACAGCATCCCCTGCTTCTTGAGCGTGTGGCGGAGCAGGATGAAGAACACCGGCCCGCCGACGACGGCGGTGAAGATCCCGATCGGCAGGTCGGCGAACGGGATCGCCGTGCGCACGGTCAGGTCCGCGACGCTGAGCAGCAGCGCCCTGCCGAGCGCCGAAAGCGGCACGAGCGAGCGGTGCGACGGTCCGGTCACGAGCCGCAGCGCGTGCGGGACGATGAGCCCGACGAAGCCGATGATCCCCGCGAACGCCACGGCGGCGGAGGTCAGCAGCGCCACGCACAGGATGGCCCCGATCCGCAGCCGTTCCACGTCGACGCCCGCGTGCCGCGCGGCCCGCTCGCCGAGCGAGAGCAGGTCCAGCTGGCGCAGCAGCAGGGCCGCGCCACCGAAGCCCGCGCCCAGCACCACGGCGCTCGTCGCGACCGCCGTCCAGGTCGAGCCGTTGAGCGAGCCCATTTGCCAGAAGACGATCTGCTCGCGGCTCGCGGTGTCCGCGAGGAACACGAGGAAGGAGATCGCGGCCCCCGCCTCGGCGTTCACCGCGATGCCCGTCAGGACGAGGGTGAGCACCATGGAGCGGTTGCCGGAGCGCGCCAGGAGGTAGACGAGCCACGTCACGAGCAGGCCGCCGAGGAAGGCGGCGAGCGGGAGGATCAGGGGGCTCGCGGCGCCGAGGCCGAACACGATCACGAGGCAGGCGCCTACGGCCGCGCCGGAGGACACGCCGATGACGCCGGGCTCGGCGAGGGGGTTGCCGAAGACGCCCTGCATCACCGCGCCGGCGACCGCCAAAGCCGCGCCGACGACGACGCCGAGCAACAGGCGCGGGAAACGCACGTTCCACAGGGTGGCGTCGAGCATCGCGGTGGACTCCTCGCGCGTGCCGGTCACGGCGCGCCACAGCGAGCCGAGCACGTCGCCGGGCGTCGTGGCGAACTGGCCGTTCGCGGCGGAGACCACGAGCACGCCGGCGAGCAGGACGGACAACACGGCGCGGGTGGCCCATGCACGGCCGCGCCGGGCCAGGGCGCCGCGCGGAGTGCCCGGGGCGTGCTCCGGGCCGGCGCCGGCGCGTAGACCGCCTCGGCGATCGCGAGGAGCGCGGCGGCGGAGTTCGGGCCGAAGGAGAGCAGCTGGCCGTCCGGGACGTCGACGACGCGGCGCTTCTGCCCGGCGGTCGTCTGCGCGACGCCGGGTCGCTCGAGCAGCCCGTCGAGCCCGCCGGTGGACTCGAGCCCGGCGCTCATGACCAGGATGACGTCCGGATCGAGCGCGGCGAGCGCCTCGGCGTTGGCCGGCTTGGTGCCGGTGATCCCCGCCTCGCCGGCGGCGTCGGTGATCATGGGGCGGATGCCGTCCATCGTGCGATCCGGGGTGAACATGACCAGGTCGATGCCGGCGGAGCGCAGCTGCTCGAGGACCTCGGGCGGGCCGAGCGTCGAATCGGCGAGGATCACGGTCGGAGCCAGCGCCAGGATGGCCTCGGCGTTGCGCTCGTGGCCGTTCGAGGTGACGAGCGGCAGGGACGCGATCGAGGGGTTCGTGTTCGACGACGTGCGCCCGACGAGCTGATCGCCGAGCCCCAGGCCGATGACCGTGTCGGCGAGCGTTCCGTACCGGTCCAGCGCGAGGATGCGGGAGGCGTCGTCGACGGTGACGGACGGGGTCTGTCAGATTAACGGTGGATCTGGCCTGGCGCATTGTCAGTTGATTCGGCCTTCGAAGGTGATAGCGAAGGCGTTGAGCGCGGGCTTCCACCTCGTGACCCACCGTGCCCGACCTTGCCCCGTCGGGTCAAGCGACCGGGTCACGAGATACAGGCATTTCAGCGCGGCAGCGTCGTTGGGGAAGTGCCCGCGGGCACGGACGGCGCGCCGGTAGCGGGCGTTGAGCGACTCGATCGCGTTCGTGGAGCAGATGATGCGGCGGATCTCGACGTCGTAGTCCAGAAACGGGATGAATTCCGCCCATGCGTTCTCCCAGAGCTGCCGGATCGCGGGATACATGGTGCACCACTTCTCGGCGAACTCCTCGAACCTGGCCCTCGCGACAGCTTCGTTGACGGCGGTATAGACCGGCTTGAGGTCGCGGGCGATCTGGTCCCAGTACTTCCGCGACGCGTATTTGAACGTGTTGCGGATCAGGTGGATGATGCATGTCTGCACCGTCGTCAGCTCCCACGTCGTGTTGATCGCGTCCGGGAGGCCTTTCAGCCCGTCGCAGACGACGATGCAGACGTCCTCGACGCCGCGGTTCTTGATCTCGGTGAGCACGCCGAGCCAGAACTTCGCGCCCTCACCACCGTCGCCGGCCCAGATCCCGAGGATGTCGCGTTCCCCGCCCGTGGTGACGCCGACGGCGACGTAGAACGGTTTGTTGCGCACCTGCCCGTCCCGCACCTTCACGACGATCGCGTCGATGAACACCACCGGGTAGACGCGGTCCAACGGACGGTTCTGCCACTCGGTCATCTCCTCGATCACCTTGTCGGTGATCTTCGAGATCGTGTCCTTCGAGACGCTGGCTCCGTAGACATCGTCGAAGTGCGCCGCGACCTCACCGGTCGTGAGCCCGCGCGCGGTCAATGACAGCACGATCTCGTCGATCCCGTCCAGCCGACGCTGCCGCTTGCGCACGATCCTCGGCTGGAACGACCCCTCACGATCCCGGGGAACGTCGATCTGCACTGCACCGACCTCGGTCATCACGGTCTTCGCCCGCGTCCCGTTACGGGCATTCTCGCCGGTGCTGGGCTGGTGCTTGTCATAACCGAGGTGCTCGGTCATCTCGACCTCGAGCGCAGTCTCCAGCACCCGCTTCGTTAGCCCGGCGAGCAGCCCGTCCGGGCCGACCAGGCTGACGCCCTTCTCCTTCGCTTCC
>NZ_JBNWUK010000021.1:0-58560 GCF_050563205.1 Zafaria sp. Z1313 | reverse complement strand
AGCAAGGGTTACGGCGGTCATAGCGTGGGGGAAACGCCCGGTCCCATACCGAACCCGGAAGCTAAGACCCACAGCGCCGATGGTACTGCACTCGGGAGGGTGTGGGAGAGTAGGACACCGCCGGACAACCATTACCAGGACCCCCAACCTCACGGCTGGGGGTCCTGACGTTTAAGCGTCAGAATCGGGCGGAGCTCCGCTCGACTAAGATTGAATGAGTCGCAGAACGGGCCGACGGCTCGGCCCCATCAGTAACACCACCCAGGCGTGCCATCCGCGCGTCTCAGAGAGGAACGGCCACAGTGGCTGACGAGCAGCAGTCTTCCCGCGGAGATCGACCCCGCAAGCACAACAACCACGAGAAGGGCGGCGAGCGCCGCGAGGGTGGTTTCCGTGGTGGCAACGATCGCCGCGAAGGTGGCTACCAGGGCGGCCAGCGTCGTGAGGGTGGCTACCAGGGTGGTGAGCGCCGCGAGGGTGGTTTCCGCGGTGGGAACGACCGCCGCGAAGGCGGCTACCAGGGTGGTGAGCGCCGCGAGGGTGGTTTCCGCGGTGGGAATGACCGCCGCGAAGGCGGCTACCAGGGCGGAGAGCGCCGTGAAGGTGGTTTCCGCGGCGGGAATGACCGCCGCGAGGGTGGTTTCCGCGGCGGGAATGACCGCCGCGAGGGTGGTTTCCGTGGTGGCAACGACCGCCGTGAGGGCGGCTACCAGGGTGGTGAGCGCCGTGAAGGTGGTTTCCGCGGTGGCAACGACCGCCGTGAGGGCGGCTACCAGGGCGGCCAGCGTCGTGAGGGCGGCTACCAGGGCGGCCAGCGTCGTGAGGGCGGCTACCAGGGTGGTGAGCGCCGTGAAGGAGGTTTCCGCGGTGGTAACGACGGCCGCGAGGGTGGCTACCAGGGTGGGGACCGCCGCGAGGGTGGTTTCCGTGGTGGCAACGATCGCCGTGAGGGTGGCTCCCAGGGTGGTGCGCGTCGCGAGGGTGGTTTCCGTGGTGGCAACGATCGCCGTGAGGGTGGCTCCCAGGGTGGTGCGCGTCGCGAGGGTGGTTTCCGCGGTGGCAACGATCGCCGTGAGGGCGGCTACCAGGGCGGCCAGCGTCGTGAGGGCGGCTACCAGGGTGGTGAGCGCCGTGAAGGTGGCTTCCGTGGTGGCAACGACCGCCGCGAAGGTGGTTTCCGCGGTGGCAACGACCGCCGCGAAGGTGGATACCGCGGTGGCAATGATCGACGTGAAGGCGGCTACCAGGGCGGCCAGCGTCGCGAAGGTGGCTACCAGGGTGGTGAGCGCCGCGAAGGTGGCTACCAGGGCGGCCAGCGTCGTGAAGGCGGATACCGCGGCGGCGACGAACGCCGGAGCGCGCCCTCCCGTGGCGCGGGCGACAAGCCCCGTGGCGGGCGCCCTGCCGATCGCGAGCAGTCCTTCCCCCGGCCGGACCGCGACGAGGCTCGCCCGCACAACCCGGCGGATCTGCGCATCGCCAACCGCGGTGACCGCGGACGTTCGCCCGAGATCGACGACGACGTCACGGGCAAGGAGCTCGACCGCATCACGAAGGCCGAGCTGCGCTACCTGGACGACAAGAACAACGAATGGGTCTCCAAGCACCTGGTGATGGCCGGGCGCCTGATCGACCTCGACCCAGAGCTCGCCTACGACCACGCCCTGGCGGCCAGCCGCCGCGGAGGCCGCGTGGCCGTCGTGCGCGAGGCCGTCGGCCTGACCGCCTACGCGGCCGGCAAGTACGCGGATGCCCTGCGGGAGTTCCGGACCTTCCGCCGCATCAGCGGATCGAACATCCACTTGCCGATCATGGCCGATTGCGAGCGCGGCCTCGGCAAGCCGGAGAAGGCCCTCGAGACGGCGCGGAGCGAGGAGGCCGCGGCCCTCGACGTTCCGGCCCGCGTCGAGATGGCGATCGTCGCCTCGGGTGCGCAGACCGATCTCGGCCATCTCGAGGAGGCCCTCGAGGAGCTGCGCATCCCGCAACTCGACATCAACCGCGCCTTCTCCTTCAGCCCGCGGCTCTTCGCGGTCTACGCCGACGCCCTCGAGGCCGTCGGCAAGGACGAGGAGGCGGCCTTGTGGCGCCGGCAGATCGTCATCGCCGAGAGCGCGCTCGGCGTGGGCGAGTTCGCGGATCCCGAGATCATGGACCTCGGGGAGGACGACGACGAGCCCGTCGAGAAGCCCCGCGCCAAGGACGTCGTCCTTCCGGCCGGCCAGGAAGAGGGCATCGACGCCGAGGACGGCCTGTACGAGGGCGCTGACGAGCAGGACGCCGGTGAGGGCGCGGACGGCGCGGACCAGGACAACTCCGGGGACATCCCCGGCGATGCCGCTGACCCCGACACGGACGCGGACGACGTGGAGTCGGACGACTTCCTCGACGCCGGCAGCGAGCTCGACGTCGACGGCAGCGCCGACGAGGCCGAGGCGCTGGACACCGGTGACGAGACGCAGGATGCCGCTGCCCGCGACGGATCGGAGCAGTAGCGCCCGATGACGACGACGCCCCTGCTGATTTCCTCCTACGACGCGGTCCTCTCCGACCTCGACGGAGTGGTCTACGCCGGCGCGGGCGCCGTGCCCGAAGCGGTGCCTGCGCTGCGCGGACTGCACGGGCACGGCGTCGCGCTCGCCTACATCACCAACAACGCGTCCCGCTCGCCCGAACAGGTCGCGGAGCACTTGTGCGGCCTGGGCGCGCCCGCGACGGCCGGCCAGGTCTTCGGCTCCGCGGCCGCGGGCAGCGAGCTCCTGGCCGGATTGATCGCACCGGGCGCGCCCGTCCTCGTGGTCGGGAGCGGATACCTGCGTTCCTGCGTCGAGTCGCGGGGCTTCCGCGTGGTGGACTCGGCGGCGGATGCGCCGGCCGCCGTCATCCAGGGCTTCGATCCCACTCTCGGCTGGACGGACCTGGCCGAGGCCGCGTACGCGATCCAGCGCGGGGCGGCGTGGGTCGCGACCAATACGGACCTGACGATTCCGCGCGCGGAGGGCATCGCCCCCGGCAACGGCTCGCTCGTCGATGCCGTCGCCAACGCGACGGGGGCCGTGCCGCTCGTCGCCGGCAAGCCCGAGCCGCTCCTGTTCGAACGCGCCGCGCGGACCCTCGGCGCGGACCGCCCGCTCGTCGTGGGCGACCGTCTGGACACCGACATCCTGGGTGGCAACCGCGCGGGCTTCGCGACGGCTTCCATCCTCACGGGCATCGACGGCACCGCCGAGATCCTGGGCGCCGCGGCCGCAGAACGCCCGAGATACATCCTCGGCAACCTGGCCGGGCTCTACGAGCCCTACCCGGCCTTGGAGCACGACGCCGGAGCCCACCGCTGCGGCGGGGCGTCGGCCCGCGTCGTCGATGGGACCGTGACGGTCGCGGGCGTCGAGGACGACCTTGACGCGTGGCGCGCCGCGTGCGCGGCGTGGTGGGCGGCCACCCCCGAGGCGGCCTCGCGCACGCGTCCGGACCTCGTGTTCTCGGGGGCGTCCGGGGGAAGCCGATGACGTCCGACCGGCCCGAGGTGCCCGAGGTCGACTGGCCCGAGGTGCCCGCCCCGACCGGCAACGCCGATGTCGACGCGGCCCTGGGCGAGCTGGGCCGGCTGCCGGGGCTGCCCGTGGGGGCGCATCAGGAGGTCTTCGAAGCCGTCCACGACGCCCTGCGGGCCGCCCTGGACGCGGACGGGGAGCGCTAGGTGGCCCGGCTGGACGCCGAACTCGTCGCGCGCGGCCTGGCGCGGTCCCGGACGCAGGCCGCCGCGCTCGTCGCCGGGGGACGGGTCCTCCTCGACGGGGCCCCGGCGGCCAAGGCGTCCCGTCCCGTCGCCGAGGGCCAACGCCTCGAGGTCCTGCCGGCGGAGGGCGCCGAGTACGTGAGCCGCGCGGGCCACAAGCTCGCCGGCGCGCTCGACGCCTTCGACGACGTCGTCGTCCGGGGCCGCCGCTGCCTCGACGCCGGCGCCTCGACGGGCGGATTCACCCAGGTGCTGCTGCTGCGCGGGGCGGCATCCGTGGCCGCCGTCGACGTCGGCCACGGCCAGCTCGTGGACGAGCTGCGCCGGGACCCGCGGGTCGACGTCCGCGAGGGCTACAACGTGCGCCATCTCGAGGCCGCCGACCTCGGTGGCCCGGTCGACCTCGTCGTGGCCGACCTCTCCTTCATTTCCCTCACCCTGGTCATGGCGCCCCTGGCCGCCGCGACGCGCCCGGGCGGCGACCTCGTCCTCATGGTCAAGCCGCAGTTCGAGGTGGGCCGCGAGAACCTCTCCCGCACCGGCGTCGTCACCGACCCGGGCTGGCGCCGCCGAGCCGTCGAAGCGGTGATCGACTCGGCCCGGAGCGCGGGCCTGGCCCTCCGCGGGCTCGCGCGCAGCCCCTTGCCGGGGCAGGACGGCAACGCCGAGTTCTTCCTCCGCCTCCGTGTCCCGGACCCCGGCGGCCCTCCACAGCCGGACGCCTTCCCCGCCGTTCTCGACGAGGTTGACTATTCTTGATCACGGGCCCGGGCATCCGGGCCACGCCCGGAACGCCGACGGAAGGAACTCATGAGAAGGATCCTCGTCCTGGCCCACACCGGACGCGAAGACTCCCTGCAGGCCACCCTCGACACGTGCCTGAGCCTGAGGGCCCACGGGCTGGTCCCGGTCATGCGCCGGCTGGAGCTGCAGAATCTGCGCAATTCCCTCGAGGCGGAGCAGCTCGAGGTCTCCGTCCTGGGCGAGGACGTCCAGCTCGACGAGATCGACCTCGGCATGGTGCTCGGCGGCGACGGCACGGTCCTGCGCTCGGCCGAACTCGTGCGCAACTCGAACGTCCCCCTGCTCGGCGTGAACCTCGGCCACGTCGGCTTCCTCGCGGAGAGCGAGCGGACCGACCTGCAGCAGACGGTCGAATGGGTCGTCAACCGCGAGTACACGGTCGAGGAACGCATGGCGATCGACGTCCAGGTCTGGTTCGGCAACCGCCGCATCGCCCACACCTGGGCGCTCAACGAGGCCGCGGTCGAGAAGGCCAACCGCGAACGCATGATCGAGGTCGTCATGGAGATCGACGGGCGCCCCATCAGCACGTTCGGCTGCGACGGCATGGTCATGGCCACGCCCACCGGCTCCACCGCCTACGCCTTCTCCGCCGGCGGCCCCGTGGTGTGGCCGGAGGTGGAGGCGCTCGTCATGGTCCCCATCAGCGCCCACGCGCTCTTCGCGAAGCCGCTCGTCGTCGCCCCGACCTCGACCATGGCCCTCGAGCTGCTGACCCGCACCGACGCCCAGGCGGTGCTCTGGTGCGACGGCCGGCGCACCGTGGACCTTCCACCCGGCTCCCGCGTCGAGGTGACGAGGTCGCCGAAGCCCGTGCGGCTGGCACGGGTGAACAAGACGCCCTTCAGTGAGCGCCTCGTCCGCAAGTTCGAGCTGCCCACGAGCGGCTGGCGCGGTCCCGTCCCGGACAAGGACCGCGAGGCCGACACGACGGCCCTGCCGCTCGTCCCGGCCCCCCTGCACGTCGTCGAACCCCGCTACCACCAGCCGCGGACGGAGGAACAGCACCCATGATCGAGGAGATCCGCATCTCGGACCTCGGCGTCATCACCGGCGCCAGCCTGCCCCTCGGCGCGGGCCTGAGCGTGGTCACGGGGGAGACCGGGGCCGGGAAGACCATGGTCGTCACGGCCCTGGGGCTCCTCCTAGGCGCCCGGGCCGACGCCGGATCCGTGCGCCACGGCGCCCGCCAGGCGGTCGCCGAGGCGAGCCTGCGCCTTCCCGCCGGCGGGTCCGTGGTCCGCCGGGCGGAGGAGGCCGGGGCGCTGGTCGACGAGGACGACGACGAAGCGGGACTGATCATCAGCCGCACCGTGGGTGCCGAGGGACGCAGCAAGGCCGCCGTCGGCGGACGGGCGGCGCCTGTCGGCCTCCTCGCGGAGCTCGGAGCCGAGCTCGTGGTGGTCCACGGGCAGACGGACCAGTTGCGGCTCAAGGAGGCCGCCGCGCAACGGGGAGCCCTCGACAAGTTCGGCGGGCGGGAGCTCGCCCGCGCCGTGGAGGACTACGGCACGGCCTTCGACCGGTGGCGCGATGTCCAGGCCGAGCTCGGGGAGCTGACGGGCCGCCAGCGCGAACGGCTGCGCGAGGCGGAGGCGCTGCAGCTCTCGCTCGAGGAAATCGACGCCGTGGACCCCGGGCCGGGGGAGGACGAGGCGCTCAAGGCGGAGTCCATGAAGCTCACGAACCTTGAGGGCCTGCGCTCCGCGGCGCTCACGGCGCAGGCGGCCGTCTCGGGAGACGACTACGCCGACGCGCCGGCGGCCACGGTGCTCGTGGAGGCGGCCCAACGATCCCTCGAGCAGGCGGGCGGGGACGATCCCGAGCTGGCCGCCCTCTCCGGGCGGTTGAAGGAGGTCGGCTACCTCTTGGCCGATGTCTCGGCCGAGCTCTCGAGCTACGCGGCCGGGCTCGACGCCGATGGGCCCGGCCGGCTCGCGGAGGTGGAGGAGCGCCGCGCCGCGCTGTCCGTGCTGGTGCGGAAGTACGCTCCGGGCATCGACGAGGTCCTCGAGTGGGCGGCGCAGGCGCGCGCCCGCCTGGGCGAACTGCAGGACGACTCCGGGCGCATCGAGGCGCTCACGGCCGAGGAGGAGCGGCTGCGGGCCGAGCTCGCGGCGCTCGGCGCCACCCTCACCGGGCTGCGGACGAGCGCGGCGGCCGAGCTCGCGGACCGGGTCACGGCCGAGCTCGCCGCCCTGGCCATGCCGGACGCCCGCTTCGTCGTGGAGGTCCTGCCCGCGGCCCAGGCGGCGCGCCACGGGGCCGACGAGGTGCGCATGCTCCTGCAGCCCCATGCGGGCAGCGCGCCCCGGCCCCTCGGCAAGGGCGCCTCCGGTGGCGAGCTCTCCCGTGTGATGCTCGCGATCGAGGTGGTCCTGGCCGCCGTGGATCCCGTCCCCACGTTCGTCTTCGACGAGGTGGACGCCGGCGTCGGCGGCAAGGCGGCCGTACAGATCGGCAAGCGGCTGGCCATGCTCGCACGGCATGTCCAGGTCATCGTCGTCACCCACTTGCCGCAGGTCGCCGCCTATGCCGACCGCCACATCCGCGTGATCAAGAGCTCGGATGCGGCCGCCGACGGGGGAGCGGGATTCACGGCGAGCGACGTGGTCCTGCTCGACGAACCGGAGCGGATCCGCGAACTGGCCAGGATGCTCGCGGGCCAGGAGGAATCGGACACGGCCCAGGCCCACGCGGGCGAGCTCCTGGAGGAGGCCCGGCAGGCCGTCTCCGCGCTCGGGTGAGGCCCCGGCGTCGTACCCCTCCAGTAGAGTGTCCCCAACCCCCGTCCGGCGAAATGATGATAGGCTCGAATTCCGTGGTGCAGCGAACTTTTTCCCGTAATTCCCGGTCCTCCGAAACTACCAAGCAGATCTTCGTCACCGGTGGCGTGGCCTCCTCCCTGGGCAAGGGACTGACGGCCTCGAGCCTCGGTCACCTGCTCCGGGCGCGCGGCCTCTCCGTCACCATGCAGAAGCTCGACCCCTACCTGAACGTCGATCCAGGGACCATGAACCCGTTCCAGCACGGCGAGGTCTTCGTCACGGACGACGGCGCCGAGACGGATCTCGACATCGGCCACTACGAGCGGTTCCTCGACGAGAACCTCGATGGCTCCGCGAACGTGACGACCGGCCAGGTCTACTCCGCGGTCATCGAGAAGGAACGCCGCGGCGACTACCTCGGCGACACCGTGCAGGTCATCCCGCACATCACCGACGAGATCAAGCGCCGCATGCGCCTCCCGGCGGAGTCCAAGAAGGCCCCCGACGTCATCATCACCGAGATCGGCGGCACGGTGGGCGACATCGAGTCGCAGCCGTTCCTCGAGGCCGCCCGCCAGGTCCGCCAGGACGTCGGCCGCGGCAACGTCTTCTTCGTCCACGTCTCCCTCGTGCCCTACATCGGCCCGTCGCAGGAGCTGAAGACCAAGCCGACCCAGCACTCGGTCGCCGCCCTGCGCTCCATCGGCATCCAGCCCGAGGCCCTCGTCATCCGCTCCGACCGCGAGATCCCCGCGGATATGCGCGAGAAGCTCGGCCGCACGTGCGACGTCGATCCGGAAGCGGTCATCAACTGCGCCGACGCGCCGAGCATCTACGACATCCCGGTCAAGATCCACGAACAGGGACTCGACGCGTACATCGTCCAGTCGCTCGGACTGAAGTTCAAGGACGTGAACTGGTCCAAGTGGAACAAGCTCCTCGACGCGGTCCACCACCCCAAGCACCACGTGGAGGTCGCGCTCGTCGGCAAGTACATCGACCTCCCCGACGCCTACCTCTCCGTGACCGAGGCGCTGCGCGCGGGCGGCTTCGCCAACAAGGCCAAGGTCGCGATCCGCTGGGTCCCGTCGGACGACTGCGCGACCCAGGAGGGCGCGGCGGCGGCGCTGGCGGGCGTCGACGCGATCTGCGTCCCCGGCGGCTTCGGCATCCGCGGCCTCGAGGGCAAGCTCGGCGCCCTGCGGTTCGCCCGCGAGAACGGGCTGCCGACGCTCGGCCTGTGCCTGGGCCTGCAGAGCATGGTCATCGAGTACGCCCGCAACGTCGCCGGACTCGCCGGGGCCTCGTCCACGGAGTTCGAGCCGGAGACCGAGTTCCCCGTGATCGCCACCATGGAGGAGCAGCTGGAGATCGTCGACGGCAAGGGCGACCTCGGCGGCACGATGCGCCTGGGACTCTACGACGCCGTCCTTGCGGACGGCTCGGTCACGGCCAGGACCTACGGCAAGGCCAAGGTCGCCGAGCGCCACCGCCACCGCTACGAGGTCAACAACGCGTTCCGCGCCCAGCTCGAGGAGCACGGGCTCGTGTTCTCCGGGACGTCGCCGGACGGCGGGCTCGTCGAGTTCGTCGAGCTTCCGGAGTCCGTCCACCCGTACTACGTCTCGACGCAGGCGCACCCCGAGCTGAGCTCCCGTCCGACGCGGCCGCACCCGCTCTTCTCGGGCCTCGTCAAGGCCGCCCTCGCCCACCAGAAGGCCGGGCGGTAGCCATGGCGTCCGGCAGCGGCGGGGTCCGTGACGAGGTCACGCCCCGCCGCGTGCTGTCCTCCCGCACCGTCTACACGGGGCGGGTCTGGGACGTCGTGCAGGACAGCTTCGAGTACCCGGCCGCCGCCGTGCCGCTCGTCCGCGACTACATCGACCACCCCGGCGCCGTCGCCGTCGTCGTCCTGGACGAGCAGGACCGCGTGCTGCTCATCAGCCAGTACCGGCACCCCGTCGGCATGACGCTGTGGGAGGTTCCCGCGGGCCTGCTCGACGTGGACGGGGAGGACCCGCAGGCCGCCGCGGCGCGCGAGCTCGCGGAAGAGGCGGACCTGACCGCGGCCCGGTGGGACGTGCTCGTGGACGTCTTCAACTCGCCGGGATCCTCCTCCGAGGCCATCCGGATCTTCCTGGCCCGCGGCGCGTCGGAGGTGCCCCTCGAGCAGCGCCACGTCCGCACCGACGAGGAAGCGGACATGGACACCGCCTGGGTCCCCCTCGACGACGCCGTGCGCGCCGTCCTCGACGGCCGCGTGCACAATCCCTCGGCCGTCGCCGGAATCCTGGCCTGCCGCGCAGCGTCCGCCGACGGCTACGCCTCGCTGCGCCCGGCCGACGCGCCGTGGGAGGCGCACCCGCGCCGGCGCACGCCGGAGACCGGCGCGCCGGCGGCACCGTGAGCACGGCCGGGGCGCCCGCCGCCCCCCGCTTCGAGCTGGGTTCGACCGGCCCCGGACGGCAGATGGCCGCCTACCTGCAGCACCTCGCCGTCGAGCGGGGCATGGCCGTGAACACCGTCGCCGCCTACCGGCGCGACCTGGTCCGCTACGCCTCCTACCTCGAGGCCCAGGGGATCCGGGACGCGTCCGCGGTGACGGAAGGGCTCCTGACGGGCTTCGCCCAGGCGCTCCGGGACGGCTCCGACGGCGGCACGCCCCTCGGTCCGCGTTCGGCGGCCCGCTGCGTGGTGGCCGTCCGCGGGCTGCACCGCTTCTGGGCGCTCGAGGGGACGACCCCGGACAACGCCGCGGCAGAACTCCACCCGCCCGCCGCCGGGCGGCGCCTGCCGAAGGCGATCAGCGCCGCCGACGTCGCCGCGATCCTCGAGTCCGTGCCCACCGAGACCCCGGGCGGCCTCCGCGACCGCGCCCTGCTCGAGTTCCTCTACTCGACCGGCGCCCGCATCAGCGAGGCCGTCGGGCTCGACGTCGACGACCTGCACCTCGAGCGCCCGGACGACGGCCCCGCCGTCGTCCGCCTCTTCGGCAAGGGATCCAAGGAGCGGATCGTCCCGCTCGGGTCCTACGCCGCCTCCGCGCTCGAGGGGTACCTCGTCCGCGGCCGGCCCGGCCTGGCCGCCAAGGGCCAGGGGACGCCCGCCCTGTTCCTCAACCTGCGCGGGGGCCGGCTCAGCCGCCAGTCCGCGTGGAGCATCCTCAAGGCCGCCGCGGAACGGGCGGGCATCACCCGCGACGTCTCCCCGCACACCCTGCGCCACTCCTTCGCGACGCACCTGCTGGAGGGCGGCGCGGACGTCCGCGTCGTCCAGGAGCTCCTCGGCCACGCCTCCGTCACCACGACCCAGGTCTACACCCTTGTCACGGCCGACACCCTGCGCGAGGTCTACGCGGCCGCGCATCCCCGGGCCCTGCGCTCCGGGACCTAGACTGGGCCGATGAGCACCGACGTCGTCCTCTGCCTCGCGCTGCGCCGCGGCGACGGGGGCCCCGAGGTCCTGCTCGGGGACAAGCTCCGCGGCTTCGGCAGCGGCAAGACCGTGCTGCCGGGCGGCAAGATCGAAGCCGGGGAGACCCCGGCCCACGCGGCGGCCCGGGAACTCGCCGAGGAAACGGGCCTCGAGGCGGACCCGGACGAGCTCACCGACGTGGCCACGATCCGCTTCGAGTTCCCCTCCCGCCCCGCCTCGGACATGCGCTGCACCGTGCTCCTGGCCCTCCGCACGCGCGGGACGCTGCGGGACTCCGCCGAACTGCGCCCCGCCTGGTATGCCGTGGACGGGCTGCCGGCAGCGCGGATGTGGGAGGACTCCGCCCGCTGGCTCGGCCCGCTCATCGCCGGCCGGCGCCTCGACGTCCACGTCGTGCTCGCCGAGGACAACGAATCCGTGGCCGCCTACACCGCCGTCGAGCGCCCCTAGCCGTCGTGCCACCGGGCGACGGTTCCGGCGGGCCCCAGAGGGGAGAATGGGTGCATGCATGAGCAGCGGCACGCGGGCCGGCGGCGGGCGGCCGACCCGCCGGGCCACCCCGCCGATCGACCGGCCGACGGCCTGGTCGACCGCGTGGCCGATGCAGTGCGCGCCGACGCCTCGCGGCTGCAGCGGCTCGTGGAGGACGCGGCCTCGGCCGGCGGCGGAACGGAATCCGTCCACGACGCCCGCTCGGCCGTCCGCCGGATCCGCAGTGCGCTCGAGGTCCTCGGCCCCGCCGAGGCCGGGAGGCGCCTGACGGCCCTGAAGCTCCTCGGCCGCGCGCTCGCCGGTCCCCGCGACGCCGAGGTACTCGCCGCGCGGCTGTCCCAGCGGGTGGCCGAGGCCGCCGAGGCGGGCGTCGCAGGCGCCGTGCCGTCCGCTCCCGCCCGCGCCGGAGCCCGCGGGGCCTTCGCCGCCTGGCTGGCCACCGCCGAGGGGCGCTCCACGGTTCGTGCGGCCGCCGACCCCGGCGGATCCGCCGTCGACGGCCCGGGGGAGGAGGCCGGGCAGCGCGGGCCCGGGACGGGCTCCCCGGACGTGGCCGCGGCGCTCGAGCGGCAGCGGGCCCTCGTGCTGCGCCTGGCGGAGGAGGCCGAGGCGCTGGCCGCGGCGCCCGTCCGCTCCAGCGTCCGCTCCGGCCCCGGCTGGAAGGCCGCCGAGGGCACCGGCCCCGACCGGGACGCAGCCGAAGGGGCCCGGGAGGAGGCGCTCCACGCGGTCAGGAAGGCCGCGCGCCCTGCGCTACGCCCTGCAGGCCGCGGGTCCCGGCGCGGTCCCCTCCGCCGCCCGGCAGGAACGGGCGGCGCACGCGATCCAGGAAGCGCTGGGGGACCACCTCGACGGTCGCGCCCTCCTGGCCCACCTGGCAGCGGAAGGCGGCGGCACCGGCGTCGTCCGCTGGATCAGGACCCGGGAGGAGGCCCTCGGCCGGGACGCGCTGAAGCGCTACCGGAAAGCCCTCGGGCGCCTGTCCTCGCCCGAGGGGAGGAAGACGCCCGGGGAGGAGCCGGGGGATCAGACCGAGCGCTGATCCGGTCCGTTGTAGGCCGAGAGCGGCCGGATCAACGAGTTGGAGGCCCGCTGCTCCATGATGTGGGCCGTCCACCCGGTGATCCTCGCCGCGATGAACAGCGGCGTGAACATCTCCGTGTCGAAGCCCATGAGGTGGTACGTCGGGCCGGCCGGGTAGTCGAGGTTCGGCTTGATGTCCTTCGCCTCGCCCATCGCCTGCTCCAGGCCGTCGTAGAGCCCGAGGATCTCATCCCGGCCGTAGTGGGCGATCATGGCGTCGAGCGCGGCCTTCATCGTCGGGACCCGGGAGTCGCCGTTCTTGTAGACGCGGTGGCCGAAGCCCATGACCTTCTTCTTCTGCGCCAGCGCGTCCTCCATCCAGGCACGCGCCCGGGCGGCCGCCTCCTCGCGCGGCTCGTCCTGGCGGATGCCGATCTCCTCGAAGGTGTGCATCACGGCCTCGTTCGCGCCGCCGTGCAGCGGCCCCTTGAGGGCGCCGATCGCCGCGGTCACGGCGGAGTGCAGGTCCGAGAGCGTCGAGGTGACGACGCGGGCGGTGAAGGTGGAGGCGTTGAAGGAGTGCTCCGCGTAGAGGATCATCGAGACCCGGAAGGCGTCGACGACCTCGGGGGCGGCCTCCTGGCCGAAGGTCATCCAGAGGAAGTTCTGCGAGTAGTCCAGGTCGGCGCGGGGCTCCACGGGGTCCAGTCCCCGGCGGCGGCGCTGGTCGTAGGCGACGACGGCCGGGAACTTCGCCAGAAGCGACTTCGCCTTGGCCAGCTCGGCCTCCGGGGAGGAGTCCGGCGCGAGCGGGTGGTTGGCGCCGAGGACGGAGACGGCGGTCCGCCCCACGTCCATCGGGTGGCAGTCCAACGGCAGCAGGTCGATCGCCGCCTTGACGTTCGCGTCGAGGGAGCGGTGTGAACGCTCGAACTCCGTGAAGTCCGCCAGCTCCGCGGCGTCCGGCAGCTCGCCCGTCCACAGGAGCAGCGCGACGTCCTCGAAGCCCTTCGAGGCGGCGAGCTCCTGCACCGGATAGCCGCGGTAGAGCAGGGAGTTGGTGTCCGGATTGACCTTGGACACGGCCGTGTAGTCCACGACGACACCGGCGAGGCCCTTCTTGATGTCTGGCTCGGTCATGCTGTGCTCCTTCTAGGCGTTGGTCGTGCCGTCGGTGTCGAGGCCGGGGACCCGGAAGTTGAAGATCCCCGCGTCGAAGCCGTTGTAGCCCTCGTAGTCCACTAGCTCATACAGCCGGGCGCGGGTCAACATCTTCCCGACCTCGGCCTCCTGGGTCCCGTCGGCGCGGATGGCCTCGAGGACCCGCTCCGCCGCGCCCATCGCTGAGCGGAGCAGGGTGACGGGGTAGATCACGATCGCGACGCCGGCATCGGCCAGCTCCTCGCGGCGGAACAGGGCGCTCTTGCCGAACTCGGTCATGTTGGCCAGGACGGGGACGTCGACGGCACGGCAGACGGCCTCGAACTCGTCGACGCTGCGCATCGCCTCCGGGAAGATGGCGTCCGCGCCCGCGTCCACGAGGGCCCGGGCCCGGTCGATCGCGGCCTCGAGCCCGTCGACGGCGCGGATGTCCGTCCGGGCCATGATGAGGAAGTCCGGGTCGCGGCGCGCGTCGGCCGCCGCTGCGACGCGCTTGAGGGCCGTGTCCAGATCGACGACGCCCTTGCCGTCGAGGTGGCCGCAACGCTTGGGGTTGACCTGGTCCTCGATGTGCAACCCGGCCAGGCCCGCGTTCTCCAGCTCCTGGACCGTGCGGGCCACGTTCATGGGCTCGCCGAAGCCCGTGTCCGCGTCCACGATCGCCGGCAGGTCCGTCATCCGCGCGATCTGTCCGGCGCGCTGCGCGACCTCGGTGAGGGTCGTCAATCCGATGTCCGGCAGGCCGAGGTCGTTGGCGAGGACGGCGCCCGAGATGTAGACGCCGTCGAAGCCCTTCTCCCCGATGAGCCGGGCCGAGAGGGGATTGAAGGCCCCCGGGAACTGCAGCCCCGCGCCCGGGACGAGCGCCTCGCGCAGGGCCGCCCGCTTGGCCTGGGGCGTGGTGGTGGAATACAACATGGCTAGAACAGCCCCTTCGGCGCGGCGGCGAGGTCGACCACGCCGGGTGCGGCGACGACGTTGAGCTGGCCGAGCTCGCCGGCGGCGAGGTTCGGCAGGTTCTCGGCCGCGGCCAGGAAGCGTTCGATCTCCGCCTCCTCGACGAGCCCGGCGGCCAGCGTACGGAACTTCTGGATGTACTGCTCGCGGCCGAACGGACGGGCGCCGAGCGGGTGGGCATCGGCGACCGCGATCTCGTCCGCCAGGACCGTCCCGTCCTTCAGCGTGATCTCCACGGAGCCGCCGAAGGCCTTCTCGGCGATGTCGAGCGAGTGGTAGCGGCGGGTCCACTCGGGATCCTCCTGCGTGGCGACCTTGCCCCACAGCTCGACCGTGTCGGGCCGCCCGGCCCGCTCCGGGGCGTAGGAGTCCACGTGGTGCCACGCGCCGTCCTGCAGGGCCACGGTGAAGATGTACGGAATCGAGTGGTCCAGCGTCTCGCGCGAGGCGGTGGGGTCGTACTTCTGCGGGTCGTTCGCGCCCGAGCCGATGACGTAGTGGGTATGGTGGCTCGTCTTGATCAGGACGGAGGCCACGTTGGCCGGGTCGGCGGCCTCCGGGTGCTCGCGGTGCAGCTTGCGGGCCAGGTCGATCCAGGCCTGGGCCTGGTATTCGGCCGAGTGCTCCTTGGTGTAGGTGTCCAGGATCGCCCGCTTCGGCTCGCCGGGCGCCGGCAGCGGGACCTCGTAGGCGGCGTCCGGGCCGTCGAGGAGCCAGGCGATGACGCCGTCCTCGCCTTCGTAGATCGGAACGGGCGAGGTCTGCCCGCGCATGGCCCGGTCGGCGGCCTCGACGGCCATCTTGCCCGCGAAGGCGGGCGCATGGGCCTTCCACGTCGAGATCTCGCCCTTACGCGACTGCCGCGTCGCCGTCGTCGTATGCAGGCCCTGCCCGACGGCCTGGAAGATGGTCTCGACGTCGAGGCCCAGCAGGGTGCCGATCCCGGCCGCCGCCGACGGGCCGAGGTGGGCCACATGGTCGATCTTGTGCCGGTGCAGGCAGATCGCCTTGACCAGGTCGACCTGGATCTCGTAGCCGGTCGCGATGCCCCGCACCAGGTCCGCGCCCGAGGCCCCGACGTGCTGGGCGACGGCGAGGATCGGGGGGATGTTGTCTCCCGGGTGCGAGTAGTCGGCGGCCAGGAAGGTGTCGTGGTAGTCGAGTTCGCGGACCGCGACGCCGTTGGCCCACGCGGCCCACTCGGGGGAGGCCGTGCCCTCGATGCCGAAGACGGCGGAGCCGGAACCGCCCGTGCTGGGGGCATGGGCGAGGGCCTGGGCGCGCGCGGCGACGATGGGGGCGCGGTTGAGCGAGGCGACGGCGACCGAGGCGTTGTCGATGACGCGGTTGACCACCATCTCGACGACGTCGGCGTCGACGGCGACGGGATCCGCGGCGACGACGGCGATCTTGTGCGCCAGCTGGTGTTCGCGGGGCAGCTGCTCTTCGGAGCGGTAGACGCGGACGGGGTGGTTGATCATGGGGTGTCCTTCCGGGGGATGGAATGGGTCTTGATGTGGTCGAGGCTGTGGTGGAGGTGCAGGTGGGTCGCCGAGGCGGCCAGTTCCGGGTCGCCGGCGGCGACGGCGCGGGCGATCACGGCGTGCTCGTGGGCCGAGGCCCGCAGCCGGGCCGGGTCGTCGAACGCGAGCCTCCGCAGCCGGGCGAGGTGGACGCGCAGCGCGCGCAGGGCCTGCAGCAGATAGGGGTTCGCCGCCGCCTCGTCGAGCGCCTCGTCGAGCGCCGCGGCCAGCCCGTAGTACCTTTCGACGGCGTCCGGGCCGTCCAGCGCGACGCCGGAGAACTCCGTCGCGAGCTCGGCGAACCGCGCGCGCTGCGTGCCGCGGGCGGCCGCCCGGGCCGCGGCGACCTCGAGGGCGCGGCGCAGCTCGAAGAGGTGGTCGACGTGGTCGAGCGACACGTCGGAGACGACCGTCGCGCGCCCGCGCTGCTGGACGGCCAGCCCGTCGGCGACGAGGCGCGCCAGCGCCTCGCGCAGCGGCGTGCGGGAGACCCCGAGGCGCGCCGCCTGCTCGACCTCCCCGAGGACGTCGCCGGGGCGCAGCCGCCACTCGACGATCTCCTCCCGGAGGGCACTGTAGGCCCGATCGCTCGCCTTCATGCCGCCAGTGTATACATATCCTCGACTCCTGCTCCACCAAACCGCTCCGTTCGGCGCGTTTAGGCGGCCATTCGGCGAAATGTGTATACAAAAGATGGTGTCGGGTGTGGCGTGCGTCATAGTCTGGAATCCTCACGGACCGCATCAAGGAGGCCGCACCATGACCCCGAGCTACGCCGACGTCCACCGCCGCGCCGCCGAGGACCCCGAGGGGTTCTGGTTCGAGGCGGCCGCAGGGATCGACTGGGACCGGGTCCCGGCGCGGGCCCTGGACGATGCGCGCGCGCCGATCTACCGGTGGTTTCCGGAGGGCCGGCTCAACGTCTGCGCCAACGCGCTCGACCGCCACGTGGCCGCCGGCCGGGGCGGGGAGACCGCCCTCGTCTACGACTCGGCGGTACTCGGCACGGCCCGGCGCTTCAGCTACGCCCAGCTGCTCGAGGAGGTCGCCCGCTTCGCCGGCGTCCTCGCCGGGCGCGGGGTCGGCCCCGGGGACCGCGTCCTGCTCTACCTGCCCATGATCCCGCAGGCGGTCATCGCGATGCTCGCCTGTGCTCGGCTCGGCGCGGTGCACTCGGTCGTCTTCGGCGGCTTCGCGCCCAAGGAGCTCGCCGCCCGCATCGACGACGCACAGCCGGACGTCGTCGTCACCGCTTCCGGCGGGATCGAACCGTCCCGCCGGGTGGAGTACCTGCCCGCCGTCGACGAGGCGCTGCGGCTGGCCCGGCACGCAGTGTCCACGGTCGTCGTCCACCAGCGCCCGGGATTCGCCCACGAGCTCGGCGACTTCGGGGGTGCCGGCGCCGACTGGATGGACTGGGAGGCGCTCGCCGCGGAGGCCGCCCCGGCCGACCCCGTGCCCGTCGACGCATCCCACCCGCTCTACATCCTCTACACCTCCGGCACCACGGGAGCGCCCAAGGGAATCGTCCGCGACAGCGGCGGCTACGCCGTGGCCATGGACTGGTCCATGCGCAACATCTACGGAGTCGGCCGGGGGAGCACGATGTTCACGGCGTCCGACGTCGGCTGGGTCGTCGGCCACTCCTACATCGTCTACGGACCGCTCATCGCCGGCGCCACGACCGTGCTCTACGAAGGCAAGCCCGTGGGCACCCCGGACGCCGGCGCCTTCTGGCGCGTGGTCCGCGACCACGCCGTCGACGTCCTGTTCACCGCCCCCACCGCCCTGCGGGCCATCCGCAAGGCCGATCCGGAGGCGGCCCTGCTCTCGCCTGAAGACACGGCGACGCTCCAGCGGCTCTTCGTCGCCGGCGAGCGCCTCGACCCCGGTACCTATGAGTGGGCCCTCGGGATCCTGGGCGTGCCCGTGATCGACAACTGGTGGCAGACCGAGACAGGGTGGCCGATCGCGGCCACTCCCGCGGGCCTCGAGCTGATCGCGCGCCGACCCGGTTCGCCCGGGGTCCCCGTCCCGGGGTACTCCGTCGAGGTCCTGGATCCCGGCGGCCGGCCGGTGGGGCCGGGGCGTGAGGGGAACATCGCGCTGCGCCTCCCGCTGCCGCCGGGCACGCTGGCGACGCTGTGGCGCGACGACGACCGCTTCGTCGACTCCTACCTCTCCCAGTTCCCGGGCTACTACGCCACGGGGGACTCGGGCTACCTCGACGCGGACGGATACCTCTACGTCATGGGGCGCACCGACGACGTCATCAACGTCTCGGGCCACCGGCTCTCCACGGGCGCCATGGAGCAGGCGCTCGGGGGACACCCCGCCGTCGCCGAGTGCGCCGTCGTCGGTATCCGGGACGCGCTCACGGGGCAGCGGCCCAGCGGCTTCGTGGTGCTCAAGCACGGCGTCCGGGCTGATCCGGAGCTGATCGCCGGGGAGCTGATCGCCCGCGTGCGTTCGGAGATCGGGGCCGTGGCCGCGTTCAAGGAGGTGCGGATCGTCGAGGCCCTGCCCAAGACGCGCTCGGGCAAGATCCTGCGCAAGACGATCCGGCAGATCGCCGACGGCGACGAGTACACCGTACCGTCCACGATCGAGGACCCGGCGGTCGTCGGCGGGCTCGTCGAGCTGCTGCGCGGCGGACGTCCGTAGGCGCCCGGGGGCCTCAGCGCAGCCAGAGGTACTCGAATTCGGGGCGCCCCCGGGTCCCATGGCGCGGCTGCTTGTCCGCCCGCCCGTCCGCGGCCAGGTGCTCGAGGTAGCGCCGCGCCGTC
The DNA here is from genome assembly GCF_050563205.1 of Zafaria sp. Z1313. NCBI lineage: Bacteria > Bacillati > Actinomycetota > Actinomycetes > Micrococcales > Micrococcaceae > Zafaria > Zafaria sp. Z1313. The sequence continues at coordinate 39,872 of NZ_JBNWUK010000021.1, read as the reverse complement.
ACCCGGGACATCTGGAGCCGGTCCGCGACCTCCGTGGCCGAGAGCGGTGAACCGTCCTGCCTCAGCAGTCCCGCGACGGCCCCCAGGGTCTCGTTGATGAGGCCCTTGGGCAGCACCGGGGGAGCGGCCGTGCGCAGCGCCGCGAAGGCGCTGTCGATCGAGTCCTGCGTCGCCGCGGACCCGCTGTCCGCGAGGTTGAGCCGGTAGCCGCGGAAGTTCTCGAGCTTGTCCCGGAACGCGGCGAACGTGAACGGCTTGATGAGGTACTGGGTGATGCCGGCGGCGACGGCCGTGCGCACGACGGCCAGCTCGCGCACCGCCGTGATGGCGATGATGTCCACCGTGTCGCCGCGCCCGCGGATCCGCCGTGCCACGTCGAGGCCGTGGAGGTCCGGGAGGTTCATGTCCAGCAGCACCAGGTCCACGGCCCGCCCGGATTCCGCCTCCCGCCGCAACAGCTCGAGCACCTCGCCTCCGGTGTGCGCGATCCCGGCCACCGCGAAGCCGGCGACCCGGCCGACGTAGTCAGCGTGAGCGGCCGCGGCGATGGGCTCGTCGTCGGCGACGAGGACGCGCAGCGGTGCGGTCCCGTCCCCGATGCCGGGCGTGCCGCCGCCCGCCGGGGCCGGCCCCGGGTTCACGGCGTCCCCCGTCCCGGGACGCCGACGGGGAGCGTCGCGGTGAAGATGGCCCCGCCGTCGTTCTCGATCTCGAGCGTCCCTCCGAGCCGGTGGACGGCCTGGCGGACGAGGGCGAGCCCGAGGCCGCGCGGCGCCCCGCCGGACGCGGGGCCCTTGCCCGAGACGCCGAGCCGGAGGAACTCCTCGATGTAGTCGGGATCGATCCCCGGGCCGGAGTCCGCGACGGAGATCGACAGCAGCCCGTCGCCCACGGAGAAGTCGGCCCACACACGGCGGGCGGCGGAGCCGGCGGCGGCGTCGAAGGCGTTGTCCAGGAGGTTCCCCGTCACGGTGACGAGGTCGCGGGCGTCGAGGACGTCGGCCGGCAGGTCCCCGGAGGCGGTCAACGTGAGCTCGATGCCGCGTTCGTGCGCCTGCGCGGCCTTGCCGACGAGCAGGGCGGAGAGGAACGGCTCGTCGATGGAGCGGACCACGCCGTCGGTGAGCCGCTGTGAGGCCTGCCGGTCCTGCACGGCGAAATCCAGCGCCTCCCGCTCGCGCCCGAGCTCGATGAGCGAGGCCACCGTGTGCAGGCGGTTGGCATGCTCGTGGGCCTGGGCGCGCAGGGCCTCGGTGAGCGTGCGCATGCTCTCCAGCTCGCCGCTGAGCGATTCGATCTCCGTGTGGTCCCGCAGCGTCGCGATCGTTCCCGGGCCGGGCGGCCGGCCCCCGCGCGCGAGGCCGAAGGGCAGGCCGAAGCGCCCGGGCCCGTCCGGCGCGCTCGCCGGCTGCTGGCCGACGACGAGGATCCGGCCGTTGCCGACGTGGATCTCGTCCCGGACCCGGCGCCCGCTGCGGAGGAGCTCGTCGATCGTACCGGGCAGGCCGAGCTCGGCGACGGGCGTGGGCTTGAGGCTCCCCACGGGCGGCAGGCCGAGCAGGACGGCCGCGTGGTCGTTGTAGAGCACGAGCCGGCCCTCGGGGGAGACGAGCAGGAGGCCCTCGCGCACCGAGTGCAGCGCCGAGTCGTAGTAGGAGAAGAGCCGTCGCAGCTCCTCCGGGCCCAAGCCCAGGGTCGTGCGGCGCAGGTAGCCGCTGACCGCGAGGGAGAACACGCCGCCGAGGGCGATCGAGGCGGCGGCGACCCCGGCGATCTGCGGGATCGAGGCCGCCTGGGCGATCGAGAGCGACTGCAGCGTCACGCCGACGGCGACGAGGGCGACGACCCCACCGCCGTCGCCCCGGACCGGGACGATCGCGCGGACGGAGGGGCCGAGGGTCCCGGCGTAGTCCTCCGTGTGGGTCCGCCCGGCCAGGGCCTGCTCGATGCTGCCGATGTATTCACGGCCGATGTTCCCCGGCAGCGGATGCGTGTAGCGCCTGCGGTCGGTGTCCATGATGGTGACGAAGTCGACGTCGGCGGAATCGAGCAGCTCCAGGGCGTAAGGCTGCAGGAGCGCGGAGGGGTCCGGTCCCTGGACGGCGTCGATGACGAACGGGTCGTGGGCGAGCGTCGCTGCGATGCTGAGCGAGCGGTCTGCGGAGGCGTCGTGCAGCTGCCGCTCCGCCGTGGCGTAGCTGGCCATGCTCAGGGCCGCGGCGACCGCCGTGACGAGGACGAGCTGCCACAGGAACAGGCGTGCCGCCAGGCTCATGGCACCTCCCTTCCGCCGGCCCTCCGGGCCGTGTTCAGTATGAACGCAATCGTGAGCGGCGTCACGGCGCGGGCGAGGATGTGATGCAGGACATCACACCCCACCAAGGAGCATTCCCATGGCAACGACGCCCACCGAAGCCGCCGGCCGTCCCGGCACGCCGGACGCCGCGCCGGCCCGCAAGAAGGACCGCACGCACTGGCTCTACATTATGGTCATCGTGGCCGTCGTGCTCGGCGCGGCCATCGGCCTGGTCTTCCCCGAGGCGGGAAAGGCCCTCAAGCCCCTCGGCACGGCCTTCATCGCCCTGATCAAGATGATCATCGCGCCCGTCATCTTCTGCACGATCGTCCTCGGCGTCGGATCGATCGCCAAGGCGGCCACGGTCGGCAAGGTCGGCGGCCTGGCGCTGTTCTACTTCATCGCGATGTCGACGTTCGCCCTCGCGATCGGATTGCTCGTGGGCAACCTCATCCACCCGGGCGAGGGGCTGCGGCTCCAGCCCTACGAGGCCGCCGCGGGCGGCGAGGAGAGCGCCACGGTGAAGTTCCTCCTCGAGCTCATCCCCGGAGACATCCCGGTGCTGCCGACGCTCGTGCTCGCGCTCCTCGTGGGCTTCGCCCTGCAGTCGATGGGCAAGGCCGGAGAGCCGGTCCTGACCGGCATCAAGCACCTCCAGGGCGTCGTCTTCAAGCTCATGATGATGATCATGTGGGCCGCGCCGGTCGGCGCCTTCGGCGCGATCGCGGCCGTCGTCGGCGCGACGGGATGGGCGGCGATCGGTTCCATGGCCGTCCTGATGGGTGCGTTCTACCTCACCTGCGCCCTGTTCATCGTCGTCGTCCTCGGCGGCATCCTGAAGGCCGTCACGGGCCTGAACATCTTCGCGCTGCTGAAGTACCTGGCCCGCGAGTACCTGCTGATCTTCTCCACCTCCTCCTCCGAGTCGGCGCTGCCGCGGCTCATCGCCAAGATGGAGCACGCGGGGGTCTCGAAGCCCGTCGTCGGCATCACGGTCCCCACGGGCTACTCCTTCAACCTGGACGGGACCGCGATCTACCTGACCATGGCCGCCCTCTTCGTCTCCACCGCGATGGGACTGCCGATGAACCTCGGCGAGCAGATCGGGCTGCTCGTGTTCATGATCATCGCCTCCAAGGGCGCTGCCGGCGTCACGGGCGCCGGGCTCGCCACCCTCGCCGCGGGGCTGCAGGCCCACCGGCCGGAGCTGCTCGACGGCATGGGCGTGATCGTGGGCATCGACAAGTTCATGTCCGAGGCCCGCGCGCTGACCAACTTCACGGGCAATGCCGTCGCGACGCTCCTGATCGGCACGTGGACGCGGGAGATCGACAAGGAGCAGGCCCGCGAGGTGCTCGCGGGGAACCGCCCCTTCGACGAGCTCTCGCTCGAGCCCGACGCCCACTGACGGCCCCGGCAATCCGCGGAAACCCTCCAGTTCAGGTTCAAGGTCAAGGCTCGCCGTGGGAGGCGCGTGGTGCGCGGCGGCGGCCCGGCCGGGGCTTAACCTAGGAGGCAGGCAGTACACCCACAATCAACGAACGGAAGCGTGGTTATCACCGTGAGCGAGGAAAAGGGTTCGCGTACCCGGACGGCAGGCCTGTTGAAGGAACCGCCGGTCATGGGAGCGACGGGCCGCCCGCTGACACAGTTCCCGGAGCCGGCGCCGCTGGCCGGCCACGGGCCCGCACGCATCATCGCGATGGTGAACCAGAAGGGCGGGGTCGGCAAGACCACCTCGACCATCAACCTGGCCGCCGCGCTCGCCGAGTACGGACGCAAGGTGCTGCTCGTCGACTTCGACCCCCAGGGGGCCCTGAGCGCCGGGTTCGGGACGAGCCCGCACGAGCTCGACACCACCGTCTACAACGTCCTGATGGAACGCAAGACGGACATCCGCGACGCCATCATGACCACCGAGGTCGACGGCATCGACCTCCTGCCGGCGAACATCGACCTGTCGGCCGCGGAGGTCCAGCTCGTCAACGAGGTCGCCCGCGAGCAGGTCCTGGACCGCGCCCTGCGCAAGGTCTCCGACGACTACGACGTCATCCTCATCGACTGCCAGCCCTCGCTGGGGCTGCTCACGGTCAACGCGCTGACCGCCGCACACGGCGTGATCATCCCGCTCACGGCCGAGTTCTTCGCCCTGCGCGCCGTCGCCCTGCTCGTCGAGACCATCGAGAAGGTCCAGGACCGGCTCAACCCCTCGCTGCAGATCGACGGGGTGCTCGCCACGATGTACGACGCCCGCACCCTCCACAGCCGCGAGGTCGTGGGCCGGCTCCTCGAGGCCTTCGGCGACAAGGTCTTCGAGACCGTCATCAAGCGGACCATCAAGTTCGCCGACGCCAACGTCGCCGCCGAGCCGATCACGAGCTACGCGAGCAACCACCCGGGGGCGGAGTCCTACCGCACCCTGGCCAAGGAGCTCATCAGCCGCGGGGGCGCCCCGTAATGACCCCGGCCCGGGTGCGGTCCGCCCGCGCCGAGCCCGGCCCGCAGGACGCGGCCGAGCCGGCGCGAACGGGACCCGACGCGCCCGGGGCGGGATTCGCCGTCGTCCTGGACAACTTCTCCGGCCCCTTCGAGGTGCTGCTGAACCTCATCGGCAAGCGGCAGCTGGACATCACGGAGATCGCGCTCGCCGAGGTCACCGACGAGTTCATCGCGTACCTGCGGGGGCTGCGGGAGCGCATCGGCGACAAGGCCCTGGACGAGACGACGCATTTCCTCGTCGTCGCGGCCACCCTGTTGGACCTCAAGGCCGCCCGCCTGCTGCCTTCGGGCGAGGTCGAGTCGGAAGAGGACATCGCGGTGCTCGAGGCCCGCGACCTGCTCTTCGCCCGCCTGCTGCAGTACAAGGCGTTCAAGGCCGTGGCCGCCGAGCTGGGCCGGCGCCTCGACGCGGAGGCCGGCCGGTACCCGCGGCAGACCACGCTCGAGCCGGAGTTCGCGGCCCTGCTGCCCGAGCTGCTGTGGAGGACGAGCCCGGCCGAGTTCGCGGCGATCGCGGAGAAGGCCCTCGCGCCCAAGCCGGTGCGCGCGACCGAGGTGGGGCTCGAGCACCTCCACGCGCCGCCCGTGAGCGTGCGCGAACAGGCGGAGCTCCTCGCGGGAATGCTCCGCGGCGGCGGGGCCCGCAGCTTCCGCTCGCTCACGCGGGACGCCGGGGGGACGCTCGTCGTCGTCGCCCGCTTCCTCGCGCTGCTCGAGATGTTCCGGGACCAGGTGGTCGCCTTCGAGCAGGCGGCGCCGCTCGCTGAACTCCTCGTGCGCTGGAGCGGGGACGGCAGCGGATGGACGCCGGCGGACGCGGTCGAGGAGTACGACGCCGGGGCGCGGCCCGCGTCCGCGGAACGGGAAGGGACGCGATGAGCGCGGAAGGGACGAGGACCGGAACGAAAACCACGGCCGGCACCGGGGAAGAGGAGTTCGACGTCCGGGACGTCCCAGGCGGGGTGCGGGCCGGCGTCGAGGCGGTCCTGATGGTGGTGGACGAGCCGGTGTCCGTGCTGCGGCTCGCCAGCGTCCTGCAGGTCCCCGCCCAGGAGGTGCTCGACGAGCTGGAGGCGTTGCGGACCGAGTACGCCGACGGCCGCGGATTCGAGCTGCGCGAGCTCGCCGGCGGCTGGAGGATCTTCTCGCGGCGTGATCTTGCTCCCGTCGTCTCCCGCTTCGTGGTCGATGGCCAGACCGCGCGCCTGACCCAGGCCGCGCTCGAGACCCTGGCCGTCGTCGCGTACCGCCAACCCGTCTCCCGGGCCCGGATCGCGGCGATCCGCGGGGTCAACGTGGACTCGGTCGTCCGCACGCTCTCGTCCCGCGGACTCATCGAGGAGGCGTCCACGGATCCGGAGACCGGGGCGCTGCTGTACCAGACCACCTCGCATTTTCTGGAAAGATTGGGGATCGGCAGCGTTTCCGAGCTGCCGCGGCTCTCGCCGCACCTGCCCGGGCTCGACCAGCTCGGCGAGTTCGACGACGGGTCCGCCTAGCCGCGGCGCCCGGCACGGGTGCCGGGCTTGAGCACGGCAGCACCGTAGGCGAGACTGGCAGACACCGCCATCGCCTCCACCACCACGACAGCAGCATCGAAGGACTTCACATGACCCAGGGACCCCGTTCAGGATCGGGCCGCGGCGAACCCCGCCGCTCGGGCCAGCCGCAGCGCGGCCAGTCCGGCTCCGGCAAGGGCCAGGGCACCGGCCGCGGAGGGCCCGCCGCGGCCGGCCGGTCGGGCTCCGCGCAGGGACGCCTCGGCGCCGGCGGCGCGTCCTCCGGAGCGGGGCAGAAGGGCGCCGGCGGCAAGGGGGCCGGCGCGAAGGGCGCCGGCGGCAAGGGCGGGGCACCCTCCGGCAAGGGGCCGCGGCCGTACGGCAACGAGCGCTTCGGCCGCAACCTCGGTCCCGTGAAGCAGCGCCCCCGTCCCGCCCAGAAGCCGGCCGCCGCCCCGCGCGGCGGGACCTCCGAGCTCGAGGGCGTCCGCCTGCAGAAGGTCCTGGCGAACGCCGGGGTGGCCTCGCGGCGCGTCAGCGAGGAGATGATCGCGCAGGGCCGCGTCGAGGTCGACGGCGCGATCGTGACCGAGCTCGGGCTGCGCGTGGATCCGGAGACGGTCGTGATCCACGTCGACGGCATGCGCATCCAGCTCAACGAGACGCTCAAGTACTTCGTCTTCAACAAGCCCCGCGGCGTCGTCTCCACCATGGAGGACCCCGAGGGCCGCCCGTGCGTCTCCGACTACCTCAAGAAGAAGGGCGAACGCCTCTTCCACGTCGGCCGCCTCGACGTCAACACCGAGGGCCTGCTCCTGCTGACCAACGACGGAGAGCTCGCCAACCGGCTCACGCATCCGTCCTACGAGATCCCCAAGACCTACCTGGTCCAGGTCCCCGGGCCCATGGCCCAGGGCGTCGGGGCGCAGATGAAGGAGGGCCTCCAGCTGGAGGACGGCTGGGCCAACGTCGACTCCTTCAAGCTCGTCGATTCGACGCCGGGCAAGCTGCTCGTCGAGGTCGTGCTGCACTCCGGACGCAACCGGATCGTCCGGCGCCTCTTCGACGCCGTCGGCCACCCCGTCAAGCGTCTCGTCCGCGTCCAGCTCGGTCCCATCCGCCTCGGCGACCAGAAGCAGGGCACCATCCGCCCGCTCGGGCACCAGGAAGTCGGCCACCTGCTCGCCGCCGTGGGGCTGTAGCACGTGTCCCCGAACCACGTGACCGGGCCCGTCCTCGTCGTCGGCACGGGACTGCTCGGCGCCAGCGTCGGGCTGGGGCTGAGCCGCCGGGGCCTCGAGGTGCTGCTCTCGGACACCTCCCCGACCGCGCAGGCCGTGGCACAGGACATCGGCGCGGGCCGCATCGCCGCGCCCGGGGATCCCGAGCCGCGGCTCGTCGTCGTCGCCGCGCCCCCGGACGTCACGGCGGCCGTCGTCGCCGAGGCGCTCCTGCGCCACCGGGAGGCCGTCGTGGTGGACATCGCGAGCGTGAAGTCCTCCGTCCTCGCCGCGCTCCGGGCCGACACCCGCCTGGGCCGCTCCGAGCTCGCGCGCTACGTCGGAACGCACCCCATGGCCGGGCGGGAGAAGTCCGGTCCCGCCGCCGCGCGCGGCGAGCTCTTCACGGCGATGCCCTGGGTGGTCTGCGCGCACGGGGGATCGGACCCCGGCGCGGTCAAGGCGGCCGAGTCCCTCGCGATCGACCTCGGCGCGAGCGTCGTCCGGCTCGACGCGGGCGAGCACGACGCCGCCGTCGCACTCGTCTCCCACTTCCCGCAGCTCGCGGCCTCCCTCCTGGCCTCCCGGCTCCTCAACGCCCCGGACCACACCCTGGCCCTGGCCGGGAACGGGCTGCGCGACACGACCCGCATCGCGGCCTCGGACCCGCGGCTGTGGATCCAGATCCTGAGCCACAACGCGCCTCGGATCGTCGCCATCCTGCACGGCCTGCGCGAGGACCTGAACCGGCTCATCAACACCCTGGAGCACCCGGACGCGCCCGGCTCGCTCCTGGACCTGGCGGAGCTGATGGGGGAGGGGAACGCCGGGCAGGCCCGGATTCCGGGCAAGCACGGGTCCCCGCCGCACGCGTTCGCCGTCGTCACGGTCATCGTGGACGACAAGCCGGGACAGATCGCCCGGCTCCTGGCCGACGTCGGCACGGCCGGCATCAACGTCGAGGACCTGCGCATGGACCACTCGGCGGGACACCAGGTCGGCATGGTGGAGCTCTCCGTCCTGCCCGGACGGAGCAATGAACTCGTCGAGGTCCTGACCGGGCTCGACTGGAAGGTGGTGCAGTGATCGTGGAGAAGCTCGTCGTCGCCATCGACGGCCCTTCGGGCAGCGGAAAGTCCTCCGTGGCGAAGGAGGCGGCCCGCCGGCTCGGCGCCGCCTACCTGGACACGGGCGCGATGTACCGTGCGGTGACGTGGCACTGCCTGGACGCCGGGACCGACCTCGCGGACGCCGCCGCGGTCGCGGCGGCAGTCGAGGCAGCGGACCTGGACATCAGCACGGATCCAGACGTCGAACGCGTGCTCATCCACGGCACCGACGTCACCGCCGCCATCCGCGAACCACGGGTCTCCGAGGCGGTCTCCGCGGTCGCCACCAACCTGGACGCCCGCGCCGAACTGGTCCGGCGCCAGCGCGGGCTCATCGCGGCCCACGCGCGCGTCGTGGCCGAGGGCCGGGACATCACGACCGTCGTCGCACCCCAGGCCGAGGCCCGCATCCTGCTCACCGCGAGCGAAGAGGCGCGCCTGCGCCGGCGCGGCCTCCAGCTCGGCGGCACGCAGTCCGCCGCCGACCTCGAGCGGCAGGTCCTGGCCCGCGACGCCAAGGACGCCACGGTCGTGGACTTCACCACGGCCTCCGACGGCGTCGTGACCCTTGACTCCTCCGATCTGGACTTCGAGCAGACCGTCCGGGCCGTCCTCGGCATCGTCGCCGGCCGCGGCGCGGCCCTCTGACCCCGGCGGGAGGGGCCCGGCCGGACGCCGGCGCCGGGCATGCGAAAATGGAAGGTGCGTCCGCGACCCGCGGAGGCAGCAAACAAAGGAACCCCGCACCATGACCGAGAACGCCGCCCTTCCCTCCGACGGCGATGAGTACGTGCCCACGGGCGAGGACCACATCGCGGAACGGCTCGGGGAACTGAGCGACGAGGAGGCAGAGCTCCGGGCCGCCTCCCTCCGCGCGGGCCTGGACGACTACGAGCTCGACGACGAGGACGCGGCACTGCTCGCCCGCCTCGAGGATGACGACGAGGACGAGGACGACGACCGCGTCGCCCCCGTCGTGGCCATCATCGGCCGCCCGAACGTGGGCAAGTCCACGCTCGTGAACCGCATCATCGGACGCCGGGAGGCCGTCGTCGAGGACGTGCCGGGAGTCACCCGCGACCGCGTGGCCTACCCGGCCGAGTGGGGCGGACGCGACTTCACCCTCGTCGACACCGGGGGCTGGGAGCACGACGCGAAGGGGATCCACGCGCGCGTGGCCGAGCAGGCGGAGGTGGCCGCCGAGCTCGCCGACGCGGTCGTGTTCGTGGTGGACTCCGCCGTCGGCGCCACGGCGACCGACGAGGGCGTCGTGCGCATGCTGCGCCGGCTGAAGAAGCCCGTCTTCCTCGTGGCCAACAAGGTCGACGACGCCTCGCAGGAGGCCGAGTCGGCCACGCTGTGGGGCCTGGGGTTCGGCCAGCCCTACCCCGTCTCCGCCCTCCACGGGCGCGGCACCGCGGACCTGCTGGACGACATCGTGGACAAGCTTCCCGAATTCTCCGCCCACGGCGGTCTCGTCCCGCGCGGCGGACCGCGGCGCGTGGCACTGATCGGCCGGCCGAACGTCGGCAAGTCCTCGCTGCTGAACAAGCTCGCCGGCTCCGAGCGCGTCGTCGTCGACAACCTCGCCGGGACGACGCGCGACCCGGTCGACGAGCTCGTCGAGCTCGGCGGCCGGACGTGGCGCTTCGTCGACACGGCCGGGATCCGCCGACGGCAGCACATGGCCCACGGTTCCGACTACTACGCGTCGCTGCGGACGCAGAGCGCCCTGGACAAGGCCGAGGTGGCCGTCGTCCTGCTGGCCGTCGACGAGGTGCTCAGCGAACAGGACGTGCGCATCCTGCAGATGACGATCGACTCGGGCCGGTCCCTGGTCCTCGCGTTCAACAAGTGGGACCTGCTCGACGACGAGCGCCGCCGCTACCTGGAGCGCGAGATCGAGCAGGACCTCGCCCACGTCGACTGGGCGCCCCGCGTGAACCTCTCTGCCCGGACCGGATGGCACAAGGACAAGCTCGTCCCGGCGCTGGACCGCGCGCTCGAGTCGTGGGACAAGCGGATCCCGACTGGCAAGCTCAACGCCTTCCTCGGCGAGCTCGTGGCCGCTCACCCGCACCCGGTCCGGGGCGGCAAGCAGCCGCGCATCCTCTTCGGCACGCAGGCCTCGGCCCGGCCGCCGCGGTTCGTGCTGTTCACCACCGGATTCCTCGATCCCGGCTACCGCCGCTTCATCACGCGCCGCCTGCGCGAGACGTTCGGGTTCGAGGGAACGCCCATCGAGGTCAGCATGCGCGTGCGCGAACGGCGGGGGCGTCAAAAGTAGTCCCGCGGATGGGGTAGAGTAGCTGAGGAGCTTTTCGCAGACGGAACCGCGGGGGAAACCCCGGGGAGAACGGCTGCGAAAACCATCGGGCTATGGCGCAGCTTGGTAGCGCGCCTGACTGGGGGTCAGGTGAGTTAGAGCGGCGGGACTGTCCGAAAACTAAACAACGGGATGTGGCGCAGCTTGGTAGCGCACTTGACTGGGGGTCAAGGGGTCGCAGGTTCAAATCCTGTCATCCCGACAAAAAGCCCTGGTGAGAGGCAACTTTCACCAGGGCTTCGTCGTATCTGAACGTGGTCACTGGCTGGTCCACTTCCCTCATCCGCCCGTCCCGCTCGTTCGCGGATTGGTCCACTTCCGTTCGGTCTCGTCGGCTGCGGAGTGCACCAAAAGGTGACCATGAGGTGCACCAAAACGCGGGCATGACGGTGCTCCGGCCCCCTCTGGGAGGGTCGGAGCATGGGTTCTGAAGTGGTCACAAGCGGGGTCCGTCGCGGCGGCTAGCGTCCTTCCTCTGAGGTGTCCTGGAAAGGAACTGATTAGCCTGTCTCGCGGCTTCGGCGAGGTGTCGATGGTCGGGGTGGAGATACCCCTTGGTCGTCTCGATCGACTGATGCCCAAGGATCTCCTGGAGCACATGCAAAGCGATACCGGCGTCGGCCATCCACGTCGCCCCCGTATGCCGGAGACCGTGCCGGGTGAGGTCCGGCAACCCGAGGCCTGCGACGAGGTCATCCCAGTGCGTCGCATCCCGCACCGTCGCAGTCGTGAGCACCCCACCCCGTGGCCCACGCAGGAGCGGAGCTTCGGGCAACTTGTCTTGGGTGAGGCGTTCGAGGATCGGTTCGAGCGCATCGAGCATCGGCACCGGCCGGTCTCTACGGCCCTTGGTCTTCTTCACGACGAGGCCGCCCTTGCCGGGGTAATGCTGGCGTCTGATCCACACGATGTGGTTCTCCCAGTCAACATCACCGACTTGGAGGCCGGCGACTTCCGAACCACGGGCAGCCAGGAGGCTGGCGAGCATGACGTGATCGGAATACGCCTGATGTACCTTCCCGCAGGCTTTCGCGAGCTTCCGTAGCGTCGCGAGATCCGGCAGTGCGTGTTGACGGAGTGCTCCGGTGGTGTGGGTGACGTTGTTGCCGAGGTTGCGCCGAGCACGATGCTTGGCGGGGTTGATGGAGATGACGTCATCACGCACGGCCTCATCCAGTACCCGGACGAGTGGGGCGATGGAGTTCTTGATCGTGGACGCGGAGTGTTCGGCTTCCCAGGCGTCGATGGTGCGGTCGATCATCCCGGCGGTGATCTTCGCAACCCGCACATGCCCGAGCGCGGGCAGCACCCGGAGCCGGAACCCGGTCTCGTACAGCTCGGCAGTGGAGGTCGGGTCCAGGCCCCGCTGCCACCGGTCCCCGATCGAGGCGGCGTAGTCGGCGAGGGTGACGGTCGGGTCGTTGCCGGTCTCGGTCGCTGCCCGCATCTGATCGAAGAACTCCTCCACCTCCTCCTGCGAATGGACGTGGGCGACGCGGCCGACACGCTTGTGAGTGGACGGGTCGGTCCAGCGGACGCGGGCCCGGAACCCGTCGACGCGGCGTTCGACATCGGTGGTGAGCTTCACCCCGACCGGCGGCATCCGCCGATTCCGCGGATCAGCCACGATCCCGACCCTGTTCCTGCTCGGTGACCCAGGCGCGCACCGTGGCCGGGTTGTAACGGGAGACACCACCGACCCGAAGGAACGGCGGCCCAATCCTCTCTCTGCGCCAGCGCGAGAGCGTGGCCTGGGAGACGTTCAAGAACTCGGCCACATCCCGCGCACACCACAGGGCCTCAACGGGGGTGATGCCGTGCTCAAGCGCTGTTGGGGCGTTCATCGTCGAGACTCGCGTAGAAGGCGTCCTCGGCCGCCTGGCGCTGGGCGATGTCAGCGGCAACGAACGCATCGAAGTCCGCCGCCCGATCCAGGATCACGACATCCTCCACCGGCGGTGCAGGCTTCTCGCCCGGCCAGACGGTCTGCCGAGTGGGACGGTCGCGATCCAGCCGGGTGACGGAGCCTGCGACCCAGTCGCGGAGCCGCTGCTTGGCATCGACGAAGTCCCGGTGCCAACCGATAGGCGCGGAACCGTTCTGATCAGGGTCGTAGGCGCACAGCCAGTGCAGATGCAGCGCGGACAGTTCCCACACCAGTTCGGGGTGCCGGTGCCAGAACGGCGGAATGACGTTCGCGGACAGGCCGTAGGTGTGACGGAGCCAGTTCACCCACCGATCCAGTTCCAGCCATTCCGCCCCTGCCTCGTCGGCGGTCAGCAGGTTCCAGTTCACCGGATGCGGCGGCCCAGGAATCGAATCGGGATCAGACAGCGCCGGCTTCGTGCCAGGTTTCTCGTCCTGGAGTGCGGGTTCGGGCTCGTCGATCTCCGGGATATCCGTGGCGATGGTGCTCATGGTGGCGTCTCCTCAGAGTCGGGGCGCGGGCGGCGTCGGCGCGCTGCTGCGATTCGGTACCTGGAACTCCGGCGCTGGCTGGGCTGGGGTCTCCCGTGCCGGTGCTTCCTGAGTCGGGGCGTTCTGGTCGAGCTGTTGGGTTGGGGTGCGGGGTGTGCGGTCGACGTCGTAGCGGGTGCGGGCGGTGTCGTGTCCGATCTTCTTCGCGACGAACTGCTCGGCCTGGATCTGCTCACCATCGCGGGTGGTCTCGTACTCGCGGACGTAGCCCTCGGCGACGAAGCTGTCGCCCTTCTTGAACCGCTCGTGCGCCCGCTCTGCACTCGCCCGGAACAACACGAGATCGTGGAAGGTCGAGTCGAGCTGAGTGAAGGTGCCGTCGGGGTTGCGGTCGAAGTGCTCTTGGCCGAACCTCGCGTAGAACCGGGCCTGGTTCTGGTCGTTGTAGCTGAGCTGCGGGTCCGAGGCGATGAACCCCGAGATCGACTGCTGCGTGTGAATGTCCATCGAAATGCTCCTTGACGATCACGCGACCCCACTTGTCAGGGGTCATCCGTGAAAGTCAGGTGCACTACACCAGCCCAACCACTTCAGGCGTCGGAAGTGCGCTGCAACAGCCCCTCGATCTCGGCCCGGTCGCGCTTCAACTGCTCCGCATCGGGACGGCTCGGCCAGGCGCGCAGGTCGGTGACGATGGGTGGTGCGGCACGGAGGAGGGTGACGCCGGTGCCGAAGGGCAGGGTGCGGATGCGGTCGGGCGGCAGGATCGGCACCCGCCTGATCGAGCGTTGGTTCGACCGGCTGCCGTGGTCCCCGAGGGTGACGGAGTCGGTGAACTCGTCGCGTTCGCCGATGAGGGTGGAGAGGTCTTGGAGGTCTTTGGAGTTCGACGCCCCACCGAGAATGACCTTGACGATGGAGGCATCCCAGATCGCTCCGGCCTGGTTCTCCGACCACTTATCGCGGGCCTGCGCGAGTGACTGCAAGACCGGGAGCGTGGTGATGCCCGTGCCGCCGCCCTCTGCCATGAGTGTCGGCAGTGACGGGAGGGGCGCGAGGTTTCCAATTTCGTCGAGCGCGAGTAGGAGGGGTGGGTCGAGGCGGGCTCCGGGTGATCGTGCGGCGATGCGGCGTGCGGTTTCGATGAGGTCTTCCACGAACGCCGCCACCAACGCTGCAGACGCACCAGCCCCCGCTCCGGTGGCGAGGAGATACAGCGTGCCGCGGTCTTTGATGAAGGCTTCGGGGTCGAAGCTCTCACCCTCACTCGGCGACACGGCATCCAGCACCCTGGGATCAGCGAGGGCACCGAGCGCGAGGGAGACGCCTTGCCAGATGGAGTCTCGGGTGCGGGGGTCGGAGTCGATCATCGCCTCCAAAGAATCCGCCCAACCTGCGGCCGCGTTCGGGTTCGCGGTGAGGATCGCGACCGCCTCCGCCGCAGCCGACGGGTCGAGGGTCCAGCGGAACAGTTCGGCCGGTGAGCGATGATCGAGGGCGGCGGCGTGGAGGAGGCCTTGGAGTGCGGTGCGGGTCTTTCCTTCCCAGAACCCACCGGACTCGACACCGCCAGCGGAGAGGCCGGTGGCGGAGGCGAGTCCGGTGGCGCGGATCATCGCCGTCAACGGGTCCTCACACCCCCGTACCGGCGACCAGCGCAGGCCTGCGGGGACGCCTTCGGCGAGGTGCTGTGGATCGAACACCGCCACCGGCCCCGCATTACGCCGCCGGGCGCGGAGGGTGGCGGTGAGATTGTCCGGCCTCGTGGAGGTCGTCACCACGGCTCCGGGGGCGTCGAGGATGGCGTTGATGACGACGTGCAGGCCCTTGCCGGAGCGGGGCGGCCCGATCAGCAAGATCGAGTCCTCGACCGACGCCCAGACCTGCTTGCCCCGCGAGGAGCCGAGGAGGTAGCCGACATCGGCTGGTGATGGTTCGTCGAGCGATGGCCGCAGCGTCGCAGCACGCTTCAACAAGGCCTTGGGCGACGCGGTCTGGGTGACCTCATGGCTGGTCGCGGTGCCCGCGAGGCGGCGGGGGTCGGTCTCGACCTTGCGGTTGTGGCGTCGCCATTTCGTCCAGCACCAGCCCAGCCCGACCGTCACCGCAGCAAGGAGCACGACGGTGACGATCCAGTAGACGACCGGGCTCAGGCCCTCAGCTCCGAGGGCGCCGCCGGGGTCGCCGGGGTTGAACAGCACCCCCATCCCGCCCGTCGGCCCTGACGTGGGCTGCGCGGTCCCGGTGAGGAACGCGGCGATGGAGCCTGCGCCGCGGAGGACGAGCCCGAGGGCGAAGATTCCGATGAGGCCGATGAGGGCGGCGTTGGTGAGTTCATCACCCATCGAGCCCGGCTGCCGCTCGTTCATGGCAGTGTCTCGATGTGGACGGTGCCGGAGATCCGGCCAAACAGCAGCACGTCCTGTGCCCTGCTTGTTGGTGTCGGGAGCTGGTTGAGATCCAGCAGGGCGCACGCACGTCCGCCCGCCGCATCCGTATGGGAGACGATGATTGCGACGGCGACATCTTCGCCGGGCAGGAACCCGTCGGCGGTGACCTCGACCAGCACTGGCCCCTTCAGCTTCCATACTGGCTTCGCGGGCTCGGACGGCGGCACGGATTCGGGGGTGCGTGTGCGTTTGCGGGGGTGGATGAGGTCGGTGAACACCGACCCGTCAACCTCGCGGACCTCGATCCGCACCGCCACGCTTCGGTCCTTCGTGACCGCGTCGAGGAGGTCGGTGAAGCTGCCGCGCGTCCATTCCCCGCGAGGAGGCGGCGGGAACACGGCACCGTCCACCGTGACATCGAGGGTCCCGGTGTCAGTGACGATCACACGGACGTTCGGGAGCACCGCCTGCACCGGCCCCGGTGTCTCGTTCGACGCTGCGGCGGCGTGTTTCTTCTGGGGACGCACGTTCATCACTTCACCCCCGAGGTGAGGCGGGAGCTGGTGTCGAACATCTCCAGCTCGGCTGGGTGGAGCTGATGCTGCGTCACGAACGACCTGTCCTTGATCCGCCACAACCCCTGCCCGACACCGAGACCGGGAAGGAGCTTCTGCTCGGTCCCGGTCAGCCCGAGCGCACTGGCGGTGGCTCCGAGCTGGTCGGATTCCTGCCGGTACACGATCCGGGTCTCCGCATTCGCGAGCAAGGAGTTGGCAAGGGAGCGCATGGCTGAGCCTTGGTCGCCGACATTGTCCAAGTCGGTCAACTTATGAAAAATCAACATGTTCGCGATCCCGTAATGCCGCGCGAGCCGCCAGTGCGCATCCATCCGGCGCAGGAGCGCGGGGTGGGACATGAGTCGCCAGGCTTCGTCGTAGATCACCCACCGCTGCCCACCATTCGGGTCCAACAACGCCGATTCCATCCACGCGCTGGAGCACGTCATCAGCACCGAGATCAACGTCGAGTTCTCGGTCACGCGGGAGAGGTCGAGGGAGATCATCGGCAACGACGGATCAAACCTGACCGTCGATGGCCCATCGAAAAGACCGGCGAGGTCGCCGGCGACGAGGCGGCGGAGGGCGTGGCCGACGAGCCGCCCATCCTCCGCGAGCCGGCCGTCGGTGTCGTCACTGGGGTTGAGGACGCGGTCAACGACCATTGGCAGAATCGGCACCGTGTTCTCCCGCACCGTCTGCGTCAACGCCAAGTCGATCGCAGTGTGTTCCAACGGCGACAACCCCCGCGCCAGCACCGTCTCCGCCAGAGCCCCGATGAGATCCCTCCGGCGAGAGGCGACGGTCGCGGCCCACTGCTCATCCGACAGGCCGGAGGTCCGCATGCCCTCATCGAGCGGATTCAACCGCGTGTTGAGGCCGTGGCCGAGGACGATCGCTCGACCCCCGACAGCCTCCGCTACCGCGGTGTGTTCCCCCTTGGGGTCGCCGGGGACGTAGACGCGACGCCCGAACGGCAGTGACCGCGTGTAAAGGGATTTTGCGAGTGAGGATTTCCCGGAGCCGACGATTCCGGCGAGGACGACGTTGGGTGCGGTGATGATGCCGCGGGCGTAGAGCACCCACGGGTCGTAGACGAAGCTGCCGCCGGAGTAGAGGTCCTGGCCGACGAAGACGCCGTCGGAGCCGAGACCCCCTTCAGCGACGAACGGATACGCCCCAGCGAGAGTCGCGCTGGTGTCCTGGTGACGTGGCACCTTGAACCTGCCCGGCGACCGTAACCCAGCTGCGCCCGGCTCGCCCGACGCAGGCAGATACGTTGTCGCTAGGCGTTCGGCACGCTCGGCCTCCGCCTTCGCCACCGCAGCCGCCTTCTCGGCCAGCCGCTTCTCGGCGGTGATGCGGGCGGCGGCCTGCCGGCGTTGCTTCCGCAGCTTGCGGCGCTCGGACGCTGGGGCGACGAGAACCGAGGTATGTAGCCGTTCGGGCTCACGGGCGCTCACAGACCCAGCCCCCGACCCGAGGTGTGCGACGAGCGAGTGGTGTTGGCGAACCAGTCCTTCTCGACCGCGACGCCCTGCGCAGCGGACGGCCCCGCAGCAGCGGCTGCACGAGCAGGACTACCCGCGACCCTTGCCGGATCGGCCGCTGGTGGCGAAGGAGGCTCGGTCGATTCTGGTTCGAGGGGCACGTTGTGGGCGCGGTGCAGGGAGACGTGACCGTGGAACGGGTTGTAGGTAAGGGCGTAGTCGCCGTCGGTGACCGCGCGGTCGAGATCACTGACCGGTGGGGTGTCGTAGACGTATCCGTTCTCCAACGCCGCATCAGTGGTCTCCTCGCCGTAGTCCCACTGCTTCAAATGCTCGATCCCTGCCGCCGGGCCGTCGCGGCTGATGAGGTCCATCACCTGGTCGGCCTCCTCGCCCTGGAGGAAGACGATGTTGACCCACTGCCGGATCGAGCGGGAGGTGCCGGGTTGCCAGGCGATCCGCCCTGCCGCGTTCATGGCCGCGTCGAGGCGGTCGTGTGCGGAGTCAATCAGGGTCGCTGCCTGGTGCAGTTCGTCCGCTGCCGCGAGAGCGTCACGGGCACCTGCGGCGGGGTTGCCGTGATCGTCGGTCGCGTGGATCTGCCGCGATGCGTGGGCGTTGGCAAGCTGGTCGAGGACCTGCCGCAGCGACCGCACCCCGGCGAGCAGATCACCCATCACCGGATACATCTGCGAGGGCTGACCGAACGTCCGGCTGGCATGAGCCAGACCCCGCATCGCTTCGGATGCTTCAGCGGCGTCTTTGGTGGGGTCGGTGAACGTGGGCATGAGGAACCTCCCTGACGATGGATGTCAGAGAGGAGGTGAGCGACAGGCTCCTCGTCTTGCTCGCTCTTGGCACGGGCAGCAGTGCTCGTGGGGAGATGTGTCGGTGGTACATGCCAGCATCTGCGCAAACGAGCAGACCCACACCGGGAGGAACTGATGTTGAGTGCGATCAAGGAGATTCCGGGCACGATCAAGAGCTGGCGCGACAACCGAGAGTCGATCTACAACCTCGTTGCGACTATCGCTGCTGCCCTCGTCGTTGCGGCCGTTGCGACAGGAACGCGACCGAGCGACGCCCTGGCCGCGGTCGCGCGCCATATCCAACTCACGCCGGTGGCGGAGTGGTTGACTGGCCTATCGCTCGCTAACGACCCGGCCCCCGCCGTGAACGGGATCATGCTTACGGCTCTGCTTGTTCTTCTGGCTTGGATGGTCGTGATCCCGTTGGTGCGCAGCAGACATGATGACAACCAGATGTTCGCCTACGAACCTCTTCGCCTCGTCGGTGCGCCCGCAGCTGCGACCGTCTGGCTTCTTCTTTTCGTCGCGGCACAGTACGGCGACATCGCGGCACCGCTGCGCTCATGGGCGCACACCGCGTTCGCCGCAGCGCTATGGGTGTTGGGCGGGCTCGCCGCTGCGGGTGTTCTCTACCTCCTCGCGCGGCGATACGGAATGGACGACCTTGCCCGTCTCCTGTTGTGGCCCCCGGCAGTGGTCGTTTACCGCGTCTATGTGGGGATCTGTTTCACGGGTGTCGCAGTAGTTGTTGCCGCTGTCGGCATCCCGGTCGGGATCATCTCGTGGTTTGCCGGATTGGAATCTGACCGTAGCCGCAAGATTCGTGACGACATTGAGCGAGAACGTATCGAACGCGAACCTGTGGCCACAGGCGCCGCCATCGTCCGTCTCGACCGCGCCGCCTAAAGATCACACCTTCCGGCACAACGGCAATGCGGCGGCCGTGAACGCGGCGGCCTGCTGCCCGACGAGGAGTCGGGTTTCACACGAGGCCTGGATCGCTGCTTGTTCGATCGCCGCGACGGCGGCGTCCAACTCGTTGATGGTGGGTGCGGTGATGGTGACGAGGCCGGTGTAGCGGAGGATGCCGTGCCCGGCGGTGAGGTCGGCCTCCTGTTGGAGGACGTCTTGGTATTCGGCGGTTTGGGAGGCGTCTTCGATCTGCCCGATCCGCTGCCGCTGCGCCGCATCACTGATGTGCTCCACCTTCTTCTTCCGAATATCCCGCGCCGCTTGGTCCGACCGCATGGGTGTGCAGATCAGCGAGAAGGATCGCTGGATGCCGGTGGAGAGCAGCACGGGTGAGAGGAATCCCGGATAGACCAGAGAGCGGGGCCATTCGGAGATCCAGAGGGTGGCGTGGTGGGCGGAGTCGGTGCGGATACGTCCCCAGGATTCGTTGACCGCGAGCGGGCCTGCGGTGGCGAGGGATTGTCCGATTTGCCCGTGCCGTTCCAAGGTCGCGGCGATCGCGGGGTCATACGCGGAGCGGAGAATCACGGCGATCTGCCCTGGGGTGAGCCATCCGGACGGGGTCAGGTCCGCCGACCGGAGCGCCGCGGTCAGCGTCGCCATCTCCTGCCGGAGGACGGCGGCCGCGCCACGGATGCCGCCGCCGGCGGTGCGGATCTGTCGCCCGGCGGCCCGCATGTCCAAGGACAGTGACAGGGTGGTGGCGTGGCGTTCCCCGGCAGGACCTGCCCGGTCGATCAACTCGCCATAGGTCGTGGAGGCCCAGGAGTCGTCGTGGGTGCCGTGCGCAGCCCACCACTCCGCCAATCCAGTGCCGGAGTCCGGGAGGGTGCGTTCGAGGATCTGCAAGGTCGCGATGCGCCCGGAACGGCAGACGGTGGCGAGCACGCGGCCCCAGGAAGTGACGCGGCGTTCCTGCTCACCGGGATCGAGGAGTACGAACGCCGGATGGGTGACCTCGCAGACCACAGTGAGGGTGCCCGCGTGCGGGTCGTGGATCATCCCGGCTTCGGTTTCGGGGTCGGTGAACTCCCGCAGCCGCGCCATATCGCCCGGCAGCGCGAGGGTGCCGACCGGGCGGGGTGCGACGACTTTGCGGCGGTAGATGAGCTGCCCGATCGTGGTGCGGTAGAGCCACCAGCATCCGACCGGCAACCATTCGACCAGGGGCCTTCCCGCAATCGGCACCCACGTCAACGTGATGGAGAGTGCCCAGATGGGTGCGGTGTAGGCGAGCAGGATGCCGCCGCCGGCGTAGAGGGCCCCGACGAAGGAGAGGATGCCGACCGCGAGCGTCACGAGCTGCGGAAGCGATAACCCGAGGAGGACGCCGCGGCGGGTGAGGCGGGAGAACTTCACCGGCACCAGTTCGCTCGCATTCTTACTGCTGCTGCTCATGGGGTTCACTTCTTCCCGGGTGTGGGGTCGGGCGGTGTCGGGTCCTGCGGTGGTGTCGGCGTCTTCGGCACCGGGGACGAGGGTGGTGCCGTGTCACTGCCCTGGGGTGGTGGGGTGATGTTGCTGCTCGCACCGTCGGCGGCTGCTTCGCCTTGACCGCCGAGCTTGTCGCCGAGGTCGTGACCGGCGTTGAAGGAGTCCTTGGCGACCTTCGCCGCGATCACCGCCGCAGCGACCGGGGCCGCGACCGCAGCACCCGCACCCGCCCCACCTCCGGCTGCCGCGGTTGAACCACCACCGGATGCGGCAGGCGCAGCACTCTCAGGCGGAGTGCCACCCGTGGAGGCCGGTGTCGGCTTCGGCGGCGGAGTCGTACCGCCGCCGCCGTTGCCGCCACTGCCTTTGCCCCCGCCGCTGTTGTTGCCGTCGAGGACTTTCTGCGCGTCCTGCCCCTGCGGCTTCGACGGCACAGGCATCGGGCGGTTGAGAGCCTGCTTGGCGTCTTGTTCGGAGCCGATCGCGTGATACATGTCGAAGCCGACGAACGCGATGAACTTGTACGTCAGATACGGCGCGAACGCGGCCATCGCCATCAGCACGACGCCCGCGATGGGGTCACTGATCGACGCGAGATCCATGTCAATCGGTGCCGACACCTGCGTGATCGCGACGAGGAACATGACGACCAGCACGAGCTTGGAGGCGATGAGGGCGATTACGAACATCGCCCACTTGCTGATCCACCCCCGGCTCGCGTCCCAGGAGGCGCCGGAGAACGCCAACGGTGCAAACACGATCGCAACCAACAGCAAGG
Source organism: Zafaria sp. Z1313 (assembly GCF_050563205.1). Taxonomy (NCBI): domain Bacteria; kingdom Bacillati; phylum Actinomycetota; class Actinomycetes; order Micrococcales; family Micrococcaceae; genus Zafaria; species Zafaria sp. Z1313. The sequence continues at coordinate 18,075 of NZ_JBNWUK010000021.1, read as the reverse complement.
CTTTGCGGATCAGGAGGGAGAGCCAGACGATGGCGGCGGCCGAGATCGCCAGTCCTGCGAGGAAGATGGTGATGATCGCACCCACACCCGGAGCCGCGATATTGATCCCCGCCAGCCCCGCAACCAACAGGGTGATCTTGTCGCCCATCGTGGTGGTGGTTTCGCCTGCGGCTTGGATGATGCCGGTGCAGAGCTGATCCACGATCTCCAACCCGAGCCCGGTCAACGTGATGACGACGAATGACCCAAGCACCGATTTCGCCAGCCCCAACGCAGCCCGAGACAGGGCGGTGGGGACTCGTTTGATGAGGCCGGTGATGAGTTGGAGGCAGAAGAACAGCAGCATGATGAACACTGCGATCCCGAACACCAGGTTGTACACCGAGATGTAGCCGTCGCTGGTGACGTCGACCAACGTGGTGGTGTCGAAGACGTTCCAGACTGCCTCGAACAACCACCCGGCAGCGTTGCCCATTGCCTGGGCAAGCCAATCAAACGGTGCCGAGATCAGGGCGCCGGCGGCGTCGCCTGCGATATCGCAGACGTTGGAGATGATGGGTATATCGCACACGCCCATCACGCACCTCCTTCAGATTGAAGTCGTTGGTGGTGGGCGGGGTCAGACTTGCTGGCCGACGTTCCAGAAGAAGTTCACGAGCGTCACCGACGCCCCGCAGATGACCGCGGCTCCGCAGGAGACGAGGACGCCGATCTTTCCCCGCCCTGCCAGATGCGGGTTCGAGGAGTTCGCGCCGAAGCCCCAGACGATCGCGCTGATGATGAGCGCGAGGACGGAGAGGATGAGGCCGACGGTCATGACCGCGCCGACGATCGTGCGGAGCTGCGCGATACCGGGAAGGCCGGAGTCGTTGGGGTCGATGTTCACCTCCATCGGAACGAGAACCGGGGCGGCGAGGACGGACGAGATGAGATCGAACACGATGGGCTCCTGACACGAACAAGGCCCACAGGAATCGTGGGCGGGGGAAGGGTTCGCGGATCAGGTGCGCCTTCGATACCGACAGCGCATCCTCTGCCGTGTCGGGGGTGCCGCCTACGCTTGGGGACTGGTGAGAGGAGGCCGGTATGGCGGAGTACAGCGCGGATTATCTGCGTCGGTTGCGTTCGGCAATCGAACAGTTTGAGGGAGCCTTCGAGGCGTGGATGCAGACCCAGCACGAGTCGACACATATGGAGTCACGCGGTCTTTTCCCTACTGTCTGGGCCAAGGAGGGAGAAGACAGCGCTGCCATCCAGGGACTTGAACTCGATGTTGCTGAAGCAGCAGGACTTGCAGCGCGTGCCGTCGCCGTCACGGGGGCTTATATCGCAGTGCAGGGTCTGGGAATGATCGATCCTGTCTCGAACTGGTCGTTCATGGCGGCACCGAAGGCTCCGCTTGCACCCCGCGATGTTCGGATGACCGCGTCCAACGTCAAGGGGCGGCTCGATGCGATGATCGCCGACGCGGAAGCGCGTGACGATTCCGGCCTTCCCGGTTTCTCTCCTGCCGAGCTGCACAAAGTGATCTGGGCTGCGGCGGCGGCTCATTGGACAACGCATCAGTATCGCGTCGCCGTGCGCGAAGCGGCAGAAGCGCTCACCGTCCATTGGAAAAACCGACTTGGCCGCAACGATGTGGACGACACCCCGTTCTGGCAACAAACTTTGTCGCCCGGCGAGCCCCTTCCCGACCGACCGAAACTTGTGTGGCCAGGCGAGCCTTCGGATAAGACCACCAAGAGCATGCGCGGTGGTCTCGAACCGATGGCTAAGGCCCTGACGAATCTAGCAACAGGCGTCAATCTGACGGTGCGAAACGTCACGACACATACGCGGAGCGAACTCACCGAGCAGGAAGCAATGGAACGCCTCGCTGCTTACAGCTACCTTGCGCGGCTACTCGATCAGTGTGAGATCCAGCGTGCTGAGACCGCTGACGATCTCTAGAGCTGGTCGCCGATGGCGATGAGCCAGTTCATCCACGCGACCGCGCCACCGGCGAGAGCAGCAGCGCCGACAGCGACGAGGAGGCCGGTGCGGGCTTTGCTAGCGGTGGCGTGGTTGCCGTGCGCGGAGGCTACCGCCCAGGTGATGGCGCACACAATGAGCATGAGCACGGCGATGATGAGCACGAACGTCAGCAAGGCTCCGATGACTTCTTTGAGGTCTCCGATGCCGCTGATGCCCTCGAAGTCGGGAAACACGTTCACGATCCACTCCCTCCGTTGCTGCATGATCCTGTTGGGGTGATGTCTCCGACGGGGAGGTCCGCGGCCCCGTGCTCGGTGAGCCAGGCGGCGGGGTCGGTGTAGTCGCCGTTGGTGCCGCCGATACGGACCTCGAAATGCAGGTGCGGCCCCGTCGAATACCCCGACGAACCCACGTCGGCGATGTGCTGCCCCGCCGTCACCCGGTCACCGACGGAGACGTGGATGCCGTTCTCCCACGAATGCGCATACGCCGTCGCAACGGTCTGCCCGTCAACGGTGTGCTCGATCACGACAAGCCCCCCGTAGCCGCCGGTGTATTCGGCGACGGTGACGATGCCGTCGGCGGCGGCGAGGATCGGTGTGCCGTCGGGGCCTGCGAAGTCGGTGCCGGTGTGGAGCTTGTATTCGCCCGTGATCGGGTGCTCGCGCATCCCGAAGGGGCTGGTCATCACCCAGGTGCCCTCCGGCAGCGGGAACACGATCCGCGACGACTCCGCCACCGGGCCAGCCGCCGCACCACCGGTGCCCGCCGGCTGCGTGTTGTTGCTGCCGCTGTTCACAGTCAGTGCTTGAAGGATGGCCTCGGCGACGGGCTCGTAGTTCTGATACCTGTCCGGGTACGCGGAGACCTCGACGGCTTGGGCTACTTCGCCCTTGTCCATCGACTCCCACCCGGGGATATCGAGCAGGCCCCTGGGGCTCGGGTAGTTCGGTCCGGTGGGGCCGCCGAAGAACGCTTTCGCTTGGTAGGTCGGGTCCATGAGGTCGGCGACGGTGCCCCACCCGGACTGCGGACGCATCTGGAACAAGCCGAGACTATCGTGATCCCCGCCATCACCATCGTTCGGATAGTCGGCCGACTCCGGGTAGGTGCTGGTGTTGGAGAGCATGCGGAGGGTGGATTCGGTGAGGGCGGCCATGATCGCGATCTGCACCGCATCCCGATCCACTCCCTCGATCTGGGAGCCGGTGGTGATGATCGTGGCGGCATGTGTGAGCTGCCGCTTGTTCAACGTGAACGAGTACCCATCCGCCGTCGTCACCGACAGGGAATCCGGGATCTCGCCGACGGTCAGCCCGGTGGTGAGGCAGGTGGCGTTCGCGGTCTGCGCGGGGTTGATGAGCGCCCCGATGGACACGAGCATGACGGCCGGGGCAAGGAAGACCAGGGCGATCCCCGCGATAGCGAGCTTCTTGAACACGACACACCACCCGTCCTATTTGAGGGGGTTGTCGAGCTGCGAGAGCCGCAGGAGCGAGCAGGTGTCGTAGGTGGGTGCGCAGACGATAAACACCGTGAACGCCACCTGATGCTCCGACGCGGCGGGGGTGCCGTTCCATTCGCCGTCGCGATGCCTCGTGCCCTCGATCGTGTAGGCGACGGTCCCTTCTGCGAGCTGCCCCGGCTGCGCCTGCGCCACCGCCGTCTCCCACGACTCCGGGACGTAGATGCTGTCGATGGTGAGGGTCTGGGCGGTGACATACTTGCGTAGCTCCATCCAGGAATCCCGTGTCGGCAGATACGCCGCCACGTCCGACGCGAGCCCGGCTTGTTCCTCACCGGAGGGGTCGCCGACATCGAGGATCACGCTGCTGTAGTCGAGGGGCATGAATCCGCTGCCGGTGTCCCAGGTGAACAAGGCTTCGGCGACGTTGCGGGCGAAGGTTTGCGGGTCCGCCGACCGAGGCACGGACGGGAGCCGTGGCGTCGCCGTCGGATTCGACGTAGACGGTGATGTCGAAGCCGGTTCGGAAGCGGATGGTTCGCTGGGTGTGGTGTCTCTGGGGCCGGTGATGAGGCCGTAGATCCCGATTCCGGCGAGGATCAGGAACACCACACCGGCGGCGATGGTGGCGATGAGGCGGCGCTTGAACCCTGGACGGCTGCTATCGAAGAAAGTCATGCCCCACAGGTGCACGAGACACCGCAGCCACGAGCTGAGCGGTCAGAGAGCGCGAAGCAGCCGCGCATCCTCGGCGGTGTCCGCCGTGCCACGCGCAGTACGGAGGCGATCAGCGAACGCGACGGTGCCATCGACGGTCGCGTAGAAGGCGTCGGCTTGCTCGTCGGTGAGTTCGGTAGCGATCTGGTGGAGGTCGTAGCGTTCCCACCAGTCGATCAGCTCGCCCCAGGTCAACACAAACGCCCGCACGGGGAACTGCACGATCTCCCCAGCAGGAGCGGGTGCTGGCTTGCGGGGCTTGTTCTTCTTCCGAGCAGCCTTGTTCTCAGCATGGACGCGCGCCAAGGTCTCTTCCGCGATCTGATGTAAGTCCTCTGCCGGTCGGCCTTCGGCTTGTTCGCGGATGCGTTGGTAGGCGGGGTTGACCGGCGCTCCAGCTTTCACGGCGTCCAGCTCGCGCCGTGCCTGGGCGCGGAGGTCATCAGGCTGGGCGGGATCGGCGGCGACCTTTTCGAGGTAGCCGACTTGTTCGAGCTTGGAGTAGGACGCAGTGCCGGTGACCATCTGTGCGGCCTGTCGGCGCGCATCCCCGGTCGGGCTGGTCAACGGCTCCGCCGAATCGGCGGAGCCGTTCCACCTCGGCTGATGCGCAGTCGTGAACTGATTCGCCGCCTCACGCCGCGCCGCATCCTCAGCCATTAGGACCTTCAGCTCCCGATACAGCGCTGCCGCCTCCACTGAGTTCAGGGGCTTATGGAGCACGTTGTCGTCCTGCTCTGCGAGGAGTTTCCCGAGTCGGTCGGAGATCCCGGATCGCATCCACACGTTGATCGTCTTCTTCCCGAGGAGTTTCACCGCCGCCAAGCGCCGGGCACCGCAGACGAGTGACCCGTCGGGGGCGATTGTGATGGGCTGAAGCAGGCCGACTCTCTTGATGGAGGCGGCGAGGGTGTCGATGTCGCCGAGTTCTTTGCGGTGCCTCGCGCCGACGGTGATGGCGGGTACGGACCATTGGACCTGGACGCCGTCGATGTCGCCGCTCATCGCTCGTCCTCGATCCGGGCGGCTGCGAGGGAGAGGGCGAGCATGAGGTCGTCATCGCGCAGCAGGAGCCGCATGGGTTCTTCCATCGCCAACCGCAACAGAATCCCGCGCCCCGCACTCGTGGTCGCAAGCGCCGGATCAGGATGGCCGAGGAGGGCACGGATGAGGGTGTGCCAGCAGGGAGCGGGAATGTCGAGGAGGGAGCGTGCGACCTTATCGCGCCGCAACCCCTCATACGCCGACTGGCGGGTGCCTGAGCGCATGAGGGCTCCGCAGACGTGCTCGACGCCTGCGCGGGCGACATCGGCCGGCCACTTCGCCAGCACGAGCACCCCGATCGCATCCTCCACCGTCGAATGCGCCGACCCGGTACCACCATCCTGCTCAGCAACGGTCTGCTCTGTGTCGGGGTCGTCGGTGATGCGGAACGCGGGGTGGTAGTCGGTCAGCGGGTTCTCCCTGTCACTGAAGCGTTCGGGGTCGTGGAAGGCGGAGATGTGGGGGCGGCGGGCTTGGTGGACGGAGCAGAGGAGGCCTTGGGCGCGTTCCTCGAAGATGCAGGTGAGCCGCACCGCATGCGTCACCACAGCCCACGGATCAACCGCCGACCTCGCCGATTTGGTGCGCATCACATCGAACGCCGCCGACGCCGCCTCCCACGGGTCCAACCCATGCTTGACCGCGAGGGGCGCGTACTTCTCGCAGGCATAGGCCATCAACTCTGCGGCGACCGGATCGTGTTTCCAGGCGTCGGGGCCGCTGTCGTGGAGGCGATGGAGTAGAGCGCGTAGGCCCTCGCTGCTTTGGTAGTCCTCCGGGCCATCCGGGGCTGCGGTCATCGTCCTGTAGCTCATGGTCGGACACCTCCTCGACCCAAACCAGGTGCACTACCCACCCACAGAAAAGATCCCGTCATCGATTGCGTGTTCATGGCATCTCACCGGCCTAGCTTTTCCCGACCGCACCACGAGTCACCGGCTCCCGCGAGCTGGTGCGGCGACCGAACGCGGACAGGGGCGGCAACTGCTTCGCCCGCTCCGCCAACGCCTTCGCACCGGCACCGACCGCTCTTGCGCCGGTAGCGATGCCGGTGCGAGTGCGACGCGACAGTTCGGCTTGGAAGTCGATCCCGCGCCCCGCAACCACGGCAGAGTGCCGGGCCATGAGATCGGTCGGGCGCACCCAATCCACACCCCGCGCCTTGTGCTGCTCTTGGGCGAGGTCGGCGGCTTGCTGTCGGGTCTTCTCGGCCTCGATCGCATCCGGCGTCATGTCCTCGACCTCGCGCTTGCCAGGGCCGTTGTTCTGATTGTTCATGGTGTTCTCTCTTCCTCCACCGCTGTGGGCGGATCATCGGTTTCTTCTTGTGGTTCTGGGGTCGGGAGCCAGCGGCCCACCGTTGACGGATGCACGCCGAGTTCGCGGGCGATCTTCTTGTTCGACCACCCCTCAGCGCGCAGCTCCGCCGCCTGTTCTCGCCGGTCACCGGAGTCATCGGGCGCAGCGGACTCGACGGCGGTTACAGACGCGGTGGGTGTGGCGAGATTGAGCGGCACCCGACTCTCGGGAACGGGCGATGCAGCGTTGGTAGTGCTGCGGGTGAGGATCACGGTCAGATGCGTGATCGCCAGCAGAACCACGGGTGGCACCGCAGCAACGGCCGCTGCCAGCAGCGCGGGTACGTCGGTTTCGGCGGTGAGGATGGCGTGGATCGCGTTCGCGGTCACCGAGACGGCCGCCCCACCCATCAGCAGAACCCACGGATACCACGCCGCCCGCTGCCCAGCCAAGGCAACGACCGCAACGGTTGCGACGACGATGATGCCGTCCACGATCAGCGGCCACGCCCACGCCTGCCCCGCACTAATCCCGGAACGACGCGCCAGATCAGCAAGCGCGGTGAATGAGAGCCAGAACGCCCCCAACGCGATCAGCACCGTTCCCGCGATCGCGGTGACGACCGCGAGCCGCACACTCCGCGTCCGCGTCTCCATCACAGCCCCCGTCCGGTAGCGGCAGGGGCGCGCGTTCTCGGGGCGTCACCGAAAGGGCGCGCGCTACTTGCCGGTGCCGGGTTGGTGGTGCGGTAGGCGGAGCGGATCGTCGCCGACACCTCCCGCGTACTCAGGCCGATGTGCTCGGCCGCCGGCCCGAGCGCGGCGAACGTCTCAGCAGGCCTGGTGCCTGCTTCTGCCAATCGGCAGGCGGCCCAGAACAGGCCACGATTCCGCTCACCCTCACCCAGCGACGCGACCCAGCGGCCGAGACGATCCGCATCCAGACTCTGTGCCGGCACCGACCGAGACGGGAGCGGTGGGCGCGGGTCTAGGAACTCCCGCAGCCGGGTGGCATCCACCGGCTGCGCCTCGACAACACCAGTGGCGCGCAGCTCGTAGACTCCTGTGCTGCCATCCGGCTGGGTGACGCCGGAGGGTGGGGCGATGATGTAGCCGCCCGCGCCACGGAAGTCGATATGCGCCGGTGGTGCCTGCCACGACGACTGCCCATCCTCCAGGTCGGCCGGGAAGTAGATGTGCAGGCCACCCGACGGTGACCGCACCAGTCCTGCCCACGCCGGGATCAGCCCCGCCCGACGAGCCCGCTGCAACGCCGGGAACCCCGACTCCTCGCCGTGGATATCCACGTCAACGACATCCACCCCGGATGCTGGGCCGGTGGGGATGCCGATGTTCGCTGTCGGCCACCGCCCCCACCAGGCGCTGATCTGATCGGGATCGGTCGTGGCGTCGTGGAAACCGTGCTGAGTCAGTGGCCGTTTCTCACCAGGCACGCACGGGAACACCGGCACCCCGGCAGCAGCAAACACGGCCGCGGCCTCCGTCAGGGTGAGGCGGCTGGTGTGGGCGAGGAGATCGCTGATCGACGGCATCTCACAGCCCCCTCACGACCCCAGATGACCGAGACGCCGATGACGCAGCAGGAACCGGCGACGATGCGACCGTGCGCTGCGGCTGCTCTTGTTTCGGCGCCTCACGATCCAGCCCTGGTGGGGTGCCATCAGCGACCATCACGGTGTCGAGCTGATCGAGAATCCCCAGAGCCGCCTTCCGCACCCGCTCACCGGTTGCCTTGACGACCTCGACCGGCTCCTTCCCATCGACACGCGCAGCCCAGGAAGAGACGTACGGGATCGTGTAACCGGAGGTGTCCATCCCGTGAGCGGCACCAACCATCAGGGCAACGGACTCGGCCTCGACCTCACCGATCCCGCGATGATGCCGCGCATCCTCGCTATCCGGGTCATGCAGCAGCACATGACCGAGTTCGTGGGCGAGCGTCTTGACCTGCGCGGCGGGGTCCATGTTCTCCCGCACCGTCACTGTCCGCGCCTGCCAATCCGTCATGCCATTCGCGCCGTGAATCATCCCCTCATGCGGCACCATCAGCAGCGTGAACCCCGCCGCCTCCACCTGCGCGACCAGCCCCTCCCACAGCTCAGCCGGAGCTTCACCCTCCAACAGCTTCGGCGCGGGCGGCTCCGGGATCGGATCACCATCGGTCTGAGAGACATCCCACACATAGGCAGGCCGGGCGGCGATCATCCGCGACCGCACCACCTCCCCAGCACGGGGCTTCTCGCCGCGCTCCAGCCGCCGCCACGAATCCGCATCTGCCGGATTCGAGGACGCGAATCGGCCCGTGACGGGGGCGAAGATTTGTAGCCCCGGCTGCCCCTTCTGCACCTGACGTCCGAGTTGCTGCCACTGCCGATACCCCGCCACGAACGACGGGAACGGCTCAGCAACCCGCCCCGCAGCGAAGTTGGCTTCGTGCTGCACCCAGATCAGCAACGTGTTGTTGAACGAACGCGACCGGAACCGCGCCGCGAACGACAACGCCCGCGCCCAGTCCTCACCAGAAACCAGCGTCTCGACCTCGCCAGTCAAGCGCTCGTGAAGTTCGTCGAGCTTCGCATCCCGCGCGGCTCGGGCTTCCTCTTTCGTCGCCATCATCGGACCTCCTCCCGGCGAGGCCCACGACACGACAGCCGCGAACCCTTGCGACCATGAGGTACGCGCCGGGGTGTTCAGGAGGCCCGAGAGGAACGAGTGAGTACGAGACCGCCAGGGATCTGACCAGACCCGACGAGTCCGATCCGGTCTATCTCCTGGCTCGCGGTGATGTCGAGCCTTTGGGGGCTGTCCGGGTCGCTTGACGAGTAACGCGATTCATACGACGAGTTCGAGAGGGCGCCACCCGCCGACGAGCGCGCGGGAACTCGTCGCTACGCAGTTTCGCTGCCGGGCGTGGGTAGGCGATGCCGGTAGTGGGTCGGCGTTACGCCGAATCGTCTAGAGAACCACGCCGAGGCGACGCGCGGATCGGCCCAGCCGACCGCTTGTGCCGCTTGACGGACTGATAGATCAGTCTCATCAATGAGGCGGCTGAACTCGGTCAAGCGAACTTCGGTAAGAAATCGCATTGGGCTGGCCCCCATGTGCGTCGAGAACAGCCGTGTTAGGTGCGTGCGAGACAGCGCGAGCTCTTGGGCCAGCGACGCAACAGTCCACGGCTCGCCCATGCGCTCCCGAAGCAGCCGCGCAGCCCGTCCGACGTGCCCAATCATTGCCGGATCTGCCTGCCGCTCCGAAGACGGCACTTGATTCCGGGTGGGCACGTGGAGAGAGCGACTGTCTTCAGTAAGGAAGACCGGTGCGACTGTGCCAACCCACCTCGCGAGAAGCTCGACTGTGCGAATCGATATCTCTTCGGGCGATGAACACGTATCTGGAAGCACACTTATCTGTCGCCAGATCGGTTCCAGCCGCCGAAAGGACTCGATTCCTGGGGTAAGTACCAGGGAGTTGCCGTCCCAGTCATCAGGATGCACGCCTCGACGAACGTGCTGCCGTGGCCGCAAGAGCCAGCGCATCTGCGCCCTAATGAAGGGTTCGTCGGCATAGATCACCCACAGCCGTGATGGCGATAGCGGCAACAGTTGGTGCCTCCTGTGCGAGCCGAGCGCCACCGCTGACCCGGGTGCCAAGCGCTGTATCGACACATCCGTACAAAAATCGATCTTTCCGGACACTACGTGGATGAGCGTGACGACCGGAAACGTCAACTCCTGCGTCGGGACGCAGCGCAATATCTCGATCGCTGACATGAGCCCGAACTGTTCTCCGGGCGACGCGTCTATCGCAGGGTCGCACGCCTCACGAAGTCTGCTCTCGCCGGCCGCTTCGGCGGACACGTCCCATCCGCTTCCTCAGCCCAATTGGTGGCGTGGGCTGGCCGGACTCGTTGTAACAGCAAGAAGGAGACTGCGCGTATGTCCATGATTCGACGACCGAGAGGCTGCCGGTTCAAAGAGCAGGTCGATGCGCGAGCAAAGGTGATACCGGCCTACTCGACGTCGAACAGATATGGTGTTGTCGCCACTATGCATGGGACTCTCTGGATCTGATCGCGATGCCGACCATGGTCACAGTGGCCACGATGGCGGCGAGGACCGCGTAGAGAGTTTGGGCGTTCGGCGTCACTGCGACGAGTGCAAAGACGAGTGGCTGGGCGAAGCCGATATAGGAGAGCGAGTAGAACGCGGCGTTGAGCCGTGCGCGATCTTTCGGATGACCGATCTCCTCCATGCGACGAAGACCTGCGACGAGCACCAAGCCGTACGCGGCGCCGAGGGCGATAGCGCTGGGGAGCATCAGGATGGTGAGCCGCGCCGCGAAGGTTCCCGCGGCCAGGAGCATCCCTAGAGCGGCGATTCCCATCCCTAGAGGGAAGGCTCGTCCGGCCCTGCCGCGCTCGATGCGTTGCGCCAAAGGCTGGATGAGTGCCCCGGTGCCCATGGTGAGTCCCGTGATGATCCCCGCCGTGGCGGCCTCGAATCCATGGACATGGATGACCGACGGGATCACGGCGAAGCTCATCGTCGCAGCGCCAAAGACCCACGGAGCCGTGAGCGGAATGGTCCAGAGGAATGGCCGTGTCATGATCGCGCTCCAGAAACTCGCTCGGCGTCTCGATACGGGTTCTGGGGCGGAGACTTCAGCCTGCTCGACGAGTTCTTCGTGGTCGAGGGAGGTATCTGGGGCCCGCCATAGCAGCGCAGCCGCGATGGCCGAGATGAGCAGGTGGAGGGCGTAGGGCAGGACTTCCGGTAGCGGTGCCCATTGCGCGACGAGCCCTGCTGCGAGCGGGCCGCCACCAAACCCGACGGAGAGCGCGACCGCCACTCGCTTCGGAGCAGCGGAGCGGTCATCCGCAGACAAGTCCGTCACCCATGCCGTGCCTGGACCGAGAACTGCACCAGCCGCTGCACCGGAGAAGAACCTGCCCAGAAGGAGAAGCCAGGCGTCCTGCGAGCCGAGGCACAGCACGACAGAGGCGACAGCGGAAAGGATGACCGCAACTCGGACCGGCCAACGTCGGTCAACGCGGTCCGCGACCTCGGCGGCGACGAAGAGCACCGGGATGAGACCCACGATGTAGGTAGCGAACGCGAGGGCGATGAACGAGTCCGGCAGGCCGGCGGTCTCCCGGTACACCGGTAGCAGAGCAGCGAACTGGTTCGCTCCCCACCCCACGACGGTGATACCGGTCGCGACGCGTGCCCAACCAGGCAATCGAGTTCCCATACACTCTCCTAAGTAACCGTTCTATCGGTTACTATAGTTGCATGGTTACCGACCTTCGAACCAGCACGGCACTGCGGAAGCTTCGTTTCGACGGTGGCTCCCTCGTTCTCAACCTCACCGCAACCGTCGGGCGGCGGGGCGCTGGCGAAGAGCATCGCGTCGAGCGCCTCGACGGTGAGGAGGCCCTGGAACAGTGGCTCGTCGGCGTAGGTATCGAGGTCGACGCGAGCGTGGATCGGGGAGCGCTGCTGACGGAGTTGCGTGAGCTTCGCGAGGATGCCTGGGAAGTGCTGTCGGGGGTCGTACACGAGCGACCCGTGTCATCGTTCGCCGTGCAGCGGATAGAGCGGTGGGCCAGCGCCGATGTTCCCCCGCCCCGCTTGGCGAACACCTCGCATGGACCGCAAGCTCAGATGGTGGCACTCAGCCACAGCGCGATGTGCGCCCGCGCGGCTCGGGATCTGCTGGAGATCCTCGCAAGCCCTGACGTGCGTCATCGACTCCGGGAGTGCGCGAGCGAGGAATGCCGCATGATCTACCTGCTCCCGTCTGGTTCGCGAGAGCGTCGCTGGTGTTCGATGAGTCAGTGCGGTAACCGCGCGAAAGCCGCCGCGCACCGCGCACGTTCACGCCAACCGCGAGAGCGCACCACCAACGTTGACGTGACGGAAGATCGCTCGATCAAGGAACCGGGAAGATGACGTCACCCGGCTCGCATGTTGCGAATCCAGACGGCCTCTGGCTTGACGACCTCGCCGTCGGAATGCAGTTCCATTCGCCCGTTGTACTCCTGCGCGAGGAGGACATCGTTGCCTTCGCCGAACAGTTTGACCCGCAGGCATTCCATCTCTCTGCCACGGCGGCCCGAGACAGCTTCTTCGAAGGACTCGCTGCGAGCGGATGGCATACTGCTGCGTTGTCGATGAAGCTGCTCGCGCAGGCTTTGCCCTTGGCTACAGGAATCATCGGTAAAGGCGTGGAGATCGAATGGCCAAGCCCAACACGACCGAATGACGAACTCAGGGTCGTTGCCCAAATCGACACGATCACGCCGTCGAAGAGTCGCCCTGATCGCGGATCGATCACCGTGGGCTACCAAACTCTGAACCAGAGCGGCGATATCCGGCAGCGCGCGCGCATCACGCTCATAGGCTGGAAGTGCCACGTTGGAACTCAGGCCACAGCACTGGGTGCTGAGAGCGGCGAAAAGGCGATCAAACGCGGAGAAAGTCGCTGAGTCGTACCTAGTCTGGCAGCGCGTACTACAGGCTGATAGCGGCAATGCCGGCAAGTACGATCACGGCGCCGATCAGCCGGCGGACAAGGTGCCCTTCGCCGAAGAGACGCCAGGCCAGAAGTGCGCCGATCACGATGGATGCCTCCCGCAGTGGCGCGACGAGCGCCACGGGCGAGGTTTGCATTGCTGTCAGCACCAGGATGTACGCGAGCGGGGACAGCACTGCGACCGCGGCGATAGACGCGCGATTGACGCGGAGGGTGTTCGCGAACGCTGTGCGGCGTCTGATGATGGCCGGAGCCACGAACACGACCTGGACGACGAGCGTGCCGGTGTAGTAGCTGACTGGGGCGAGTCCGATGGAGCCGATCGCGAACGAGTCCCAGAGCGTGTAGGCGGCGATCGTTGCCCCGGTGGCAGTACCCCATACGATGCCGCGGAGGGGGCGGGCGCCCGTTCTCTGAAAGGGGTTGCCGGTGACGACGAGGATGCCTGCGAGAATGGCGAGCGCTCCGATGACCGCCAGTGCCGTGGGGCGTTCTCCGAGCAGGAGGATAGCGATCACGATGGTGAGCAGCGGCCCCACACCCCGAGCGATCGGATAGACGACTCCGAGGTCTGCTCGGTCGTAGCCTGCCTGCAGGGTGAGCGAGTACGTCAGATGCAGGGCGGCGGACACGGCCGCAGCGGCGACCAGGGTCCAGGTGATCGGCTGCGAACCGGTGACGGCGGCACCGATCGCGAGGGGGAGGCACAGAATCGCGGAAGAGGTCGTGTAAGCGCCCACGAACAGCAGCGTGTCGCCCTTCTTGTACTTCGATACGAGGTTCCAGCCAGCGTGGGCGACTGCGGCGACGAGGACGATCGCAACGGTTCCCGGCGGCATCAGGTGATGTCGGGCAGATCGATCCCGGCCCGCTCGGCGCGCGAGACACGGTCGGGATCGCGCAGTGCCAGCGCGGCCGCGAGAGCATCGACGACGACAAGCTGCGCCAGACGGCTCCCGGCAGCGGCCATCTGCGTCGTCAGCGGTGCGCCACCCACGACCAGTGCAACCGTGGAAACATCGGTGAGTGGCGTGCCGTACTGGTTGGTGATGGCGATGACCGTCGCATCGGCGGTCGCGGCGGCGTCGGCGATCGCGACGGTCATGTCGGTGCGGCCGGTGGAGCTGACGGCGACGACGACATCGCCAGGGTCGAGCAGGCGTGCCGCGATCATCGCGGACTCGTGATCGACGACTCCCGATGTCCGCACGCCCAGCGAACGCAGCCGGAACACGACATCGGCCGCGACCGTCGCCGAAGGGCCCGCACCATAGGCGAGGAGCTGCCCCGCGCCACGAATCGCAGAGACCGCCTGGTCGAGAGCGTCCGGGTCGATCGCGCCGCCCAGGGCGGTGAGCGCGTCGATCCCTGTGCGCGCTGTCGTGTCGATGATCGTGCGCGTCGAATCGGTGCTCGTGAGCGTGTGTGGCGGGGCGAAGAACTCCGCTGTTCCGCGAGCGCGGGCGATTTCCAGCTTCAGTTCGGCGAAGCCCGAGAACCCGATTGCCCGGGCGGCACGGACCACGCTGGGTGCCGAGACCCCGGCACGGTCGGCGACTTGCGCCGTCGTGCTCCTCCCTACGAACAACGGGTCCTCCAGCACGAGGTCGACGACCTTTGCCTCGCTTGCCACTAGGCCCGCGCTCCGCGCCTGAACCGTTCCGAGCCAGCGGCGCAGTGGGTCCTCCACTGCCGAAACTGCGTTACGTGGTGATTCTGTCACGGGTAATAGCGTAACATTGGGGCATGGTGACAGAGCAACGGCGCGGCTCCGCTGGAGGGCGCATACGGGTTGGCGTGGTGGGTCCGGGGGCTATCGGTACGACGGTGTCAGCGCTTATGCATGAGGCAGGCAGCACGCCGACGCTCTATGGTCGTACGACGCGAACGGAACTCACCCTGATCGACGGCGACCGCCGGATCGTCGTCCCCGGCCCCGTGCGCACCGATCCCGCTGCACAGCCCGAGAGGGCGGATGTGCTCTTCTTGGCGGTCAAGGCCACCCAGACCGCTGCGGCAGCCCCCTGGCTGCGTTCCCTGTGCGGTCCTGGGACTGTGGTTTGCGTGTTGCAGAACGGCGTCGAGCAGATCGCTGCCGTTCGACCCCACGTTCCTGAGGGAGTCGAGGTCGTCCCCGCGGTCGTCTGGTTCCCGGCGCAGTCGCAGGAAGACGGCACCATCCTCCTGCGGGGCGAGCCCCGGCTGACGCTTCCCGCATCACCGGGGGCGGAGCGCATCGCGGACGTCCTGCGCGACACGCGCTGCCAGGTCGAACTCGCGGCGGACTTCACCACCCTCGCCTGGCGCAAACTTCTCCAGAACGCCGCCGCAGGGCTCATGGCACTCACCGGCCGGCGCGCCGGCGTGTTCAACCGCCCTGACTTCGCGTACCTCACGCTCGCCTACCTGGCAGAGTGCGTGGCCGTCGCGCAGGCCGAAGGCGCGGCCCTCGGTGAGGACGCGCCTGCCGCCATCCTGGCCCGCTTCCAAGCATTCCCCGCCGACATGAGCACCTCGATCCTCACCGACCGGGAAGCCGGCCGGCCGCTCGAATGGGATATCCGCAACGGCGTCATCTCGCGTCTCGCGCGCAGACACGACATCCCTACACCGATCAGCGACACGATCACTACGCTCCTTGCCGCCACAAGCGACGGGCCAGGATGATCCGGTTGTCGCCGTTCCGGCTCAGCGTCCAGGGAGGTTGCTGAGCGACTGGGACCGGGCGGCGAGGAGTTCCTCGTAGGTATCGTCGTGCTCAGCCCAGCGGAGGGGCTTGGCACGCTCGACGACGATCTCCTTCGGAGTCGGGTTCTGGGTGAGCAGCCCGATGACTTCGTCGAGGAAGTCGCCCATGGGCAGGGCATTCGGGTTGAGCTTCTCCTGGCCGGCGTTGGCGACGGCCGGCGGGATCAGCTCGGTGACGGCGATACCAGTGCCAGCGAGGTGCGCGCGCAGCGATTCGGTGTACGAGTGCACGGCCGCCTTCGACGCGCCGTACGTCGCCATGAGAGGGAACGGCAGGAAGCCGATGCCCGAGGAAACGGTGATGATGTCGCCGGCGCCACGGCCGAGCAAGTGGGGGGTGAACGCGTCGATCACGCGGATCGTGCCGAGCAGGTTCACCGAGATCGTGGTCTCGGCCTGGGCGATGTGGTCCGGCTCGCGCAGATCCTCAGTGAGCATGACCCCCGACATCGTCACGACGACGTCAAGGTCGGGGTGCTTCGCCAGCACCTCATCGCGCGCCTGAGCGACTGACGCCGCATCGGTGACGTCGATGCGCACCGTCTCGACGCCGTCGACCTGCTCGATGTTGCGCCCGCCGACAACGACCGTGCTGCCCGCGTCAACGAATCGCTGGGCGAGGGCACGTCCGATTCCCGTGGTGCCTCCGACGATCAGGACGGTACGTCCGCTGATATCCATGTGCTTCCTCACGTGTCCATCTCCGACCACTGGCCGGATGGTCTCCCGGCTCGATCGCCGGCATGCATCCATGCTCGGCCGATGTTCGAAGCCGAGGAAGGACCCCGCTGATCCGCGTCCCGACAGGGCACCTTTCGATCGGCCGGGAATAGCTACCGTTGATCACATGGACGGCAACAACGACAACCGCCTCGGGAAGTACCTGAGCGCACGCCGTGCGCTGGTCACTCCCGAGCAGGCGGGCATACCCGCTGGATCGGGGCGCCGAGTCCCCGGTCTTCGGCGTGAGGAGGTTGCGCTCCTCGCCGGCATTAGCGCTGACTACTACTTCAGGCTCGAACGTGGCCGCGACAAGAACCCCTCACCTCAAGTCCTGGAATCGCTCGCCCGGGTGCTGCGCCTCGACGACATCGAAGCCGACCACCTGATGAGCCTCGGCGGGCCGCGCCCTCGTGTCCGCCGCGCGAAAGCCGCCGGGCGCACTGAGCGGGTGCCGGCCCGGCTGCGCGACCTGCTCGCAGCGCTGAACATGCCCGCGTTCATCGAGAACCGCTACTTCGACGTCCTTGCCGCCAATCCGTTCGCGATCGCGTTCAACCCCCGCCTGGAGCCAGGGAACAACCGACTGCGCTCGTTAATGCTGGACCCCGCCGAGCGCGACTTCCACGAGGACTGGGAGACGGCGGTCGACGAGTTCATCGCTGCTTTCCGTCGTTCCCTCGGCGACGAGACCGACGACCCGCGCGCCATCGAACTCGTCGGCGAGCTCTCGCTCGCCAGCGCACGCTTCCGCACACTGTGGGCTCGACACGACGTCCGGCAACTCGCGGGTGGCACCGCGGTTGTCAATCATCCAAGTCTCGGCGTGCTGCGCCTCCACCGCGAGAAGATGCCGATCGACGACCTTGTCCTTGTCGTCTACTACCCGGCCGAACAGAGCGCCGACGCCGAAAAACTCGACCTTCTCGCATCCCTCACCGCCGAATAGGGCCGCCGGGTGCCGCCACCGGAGAACAGCGACCCCACGGCAAGGGGCCTCTGCTGAGAGTCGGTGCTATCTGACATGAGGACTCCATCTGTTCGATGACCCCGGTCGGAAGTCGCGTCTGCGATCTCCTCGGAGTTAGTCACCTGCCGGGACTGTGGAAATAACGGTGTATCCGGCTCGACACGCCGGGCGGTAAGCCTGGCGGGGAGGAGCCCGATATGGCCGCAACACTTGAGGCTGTGCCGAGTACGAAAACCGCTGAAAAGAAGACAGAAGTATCCGAGGGCGACGCTGCGCGCGAGCTGGTCAGAATGGCGAAGGAACAGGGCCTGTCCCTGACCGGGCCGGACGGTCTGCTCAAGCAGCTGACCAAGACCGTGATCGAGACCGCGCTCGATGAGGAAATGACCGAGCATCTCGGATATGAAAAGCACGATACGGCAGGGAAGCAGACCGCGAATTCCCGCAACGGCGTGCGCCCAAAAACGGTGCTGACGGAGACCACGGGCCCGGTGGAGGTGGACGTGCCGCGGGACCGGGAAGGGACCTTCTCACCGGTCATCGTCAAGAAGCGTCAGCGCCGCCTGACCGGTGTCGATGAGATG
>NZ_JBNWUK010000020.1:0-61801 GCF_050563205.1 Zafaria sp. Z1313 | reverse complement strand
GCCCCGTCGGGTCAAGCGACCGGGTCACGAGATACAGGCATTTCAGCGCGGCAGCGTCGTTGGGGAAGTGCCCGCGGGCACGGACGGCGCGCCGGTAGCGGGCGTTGAGCGACTCGATCGCGTTCGTGGAGCAGATGATGCGGCGGATCTCGACGTCGTAGTCCAGAAACGGGATGAATTCCGCCCATGCGTTCTCCCAGAGCTGCCGGATCGCGGGATACATGGTGCACCACTTCTCGGCGAACTCCTCGAACCTGGCCCTCGCGACAGCTTCGTTGACGGCGGTATAGACCGGCTTGAGGTCGCGGGCGATCTGGTCCCAGTACTTCCGCGACGCGTATTTGAACGTGTTGCGGATCAGGTGGATGATGCATGTCTGCACCGTCGTCAGCTCCCACGTCGTGTTGATCGCGTCCGGGAGGCCTTTCAGCCCGTCGCAGACGACGATGCAGACGTCCTCGACGCCGCGGTTCTTGATCTCGGTGAGCACGCCGAGCCAGAACTTCGCGCCCTCACCACCGTCGCCGGCCCAGATCCCGAGGATGTCGCGTTCCCCGCCCGTGGTGACGCCGACGGCGACGTAGAACGGTTTGTTGCGCACCTGCCCGTCCCGCACCTTCACGACGATCGCGTCGATGAACACCACCGGGTAGACGCGGTCCAACGGACGGTTCTGCCACTCGGTCATCTCCTCGATCACCTTGTCGGTGATCTTCGAGATCGTGTCCTTCGAGACGCTGGCTCCGTAGACATCGTCGAAGTGCGCCGCGACCTCACCGGTCGTGAGCCCGCGCGCGGTCAATGACAGCACGATCTCGTCGATCCCGTCCAGCCGACGCTGCCGCTTGCGCACGATCCTCGGCTGGAACGACCCCTCACGATCCCGGGGAACGTCGATCTGCACTGCACCGACCTCGGTCATCACGGTCTTCGCCCGCGTCCCGTTACGGGCATTCTCGCCGGTGCTGGGCTGGTGCTTGTCATAACCGAGGTGCTCGGTCATCTCGACCTCGAGCGCAGTCTCCAGCACCCGCTTCGTTAGCCCGGCGAGCAGCCCGTCCGGGCCGACCAGGCTGACGCCCTTCTCCTTCGCTTCCGCGAGCAGCTGCTCCGCGATCTGCTGCTGATCGATGATCTCTCCCGTCACAGGATCAATCATCTCGATGACATCGGTCATCGCCTTTCCTTTCGGTCAGGCCAGGACCAGATACACCGTTCGTCTGACACTCCCTCCGCCGGTCGGAAGCCTGGCCGTTCAATGTAGACGCTGCCGCGTGCTCGGTCAGCCCATCCTGGTCCGCTTCTTCCACAGTGGCAGTCTCTGTCTCATGTGGTGCGCCCTTCGAGACGCCAAGTCGGCTCCACCGATGCATAACCTGCATCCGCCTGTCATGGTCGCCGGGAAGCCGGTTCAGGATGTCACCGATCGCCACGTCCTCGTCTTCGGCTCGGGCAACGATCCATTGGAGGAGCTCTGTCTCTTCGGCGCGCAACGCATGCTCCTCGCGTGCCAAACGCGCGACGAGCACCTGAGCGGCGGCCAACTCCTCGTCGGTCACCTTGGTCAGGGGGCGTGGACCCTTCGTAAGAACTGGCTCAGGACTAGGTTCCCGAGGTTGCCCCTGCGCGTTCGCACTCAGTTGTTCAAGCGCGCTTGAATGGTCGTACCGGTCGCCGAGCGTACTTGCTCGAACCGGCGTTGCGACGCCTGCCAACTGATAGCTCAGCCGGGGCACCTTCGGAGGTTTTCCTCGCCTCCATCCGGGCTCGGTGACCGTGACATCGTGCTCGGACATGACGGCCTTCCAGCTATCCAGGTCCACCGAGCGCGGATCGTCCATCGCTGACTCGAAGGCAATTCGGATCCTGTCGTGGTTTGAGACGGCACCATTCCTTGCCATTCGACGGTCACGGTTGCTGCGCTTGTCCTTCTTGCGTGCGGACGTGGAAGGAAGTCGCTGCGGCTCAAGGCCGTACTCCATCCCGTGGTCGGCGAGGAACCGATCGGCACGCTCGCGCATCTTGTCAATGTCGGTGAGGTCGCCGGCGAGCTTCCTACCTGCCTTGTACAGCGTTCCGTCGACGCTCATCGATCCGAAGAGCGTGGCGTTCCGAGTCGTGTGCACATGAAACTTTCCACCCTTCCCCTCGGCCTGTCCGACGAACGTGGCCTGCTCCCCCGGATACAGGGCAGCGTGCCTGGCGACGACGTACTCGAACGCCCTCGCGACCTGGTCTGGGTCTTCGGGATTCACCTCGTCGATGCCGAATGAGGTGATCAGGTGGCGGGCTTCGGCCTGACGGACGACTTCACCTTCGTGGCGGACGTGCGTTGCCTCTTCCCCAGTCTTTGCCTCAGCCCAGTACCGTCGCCCGTTAGGACGTGTTCGCCGCACGTAGATGGCAACTTCACCGGGCTCGGGAAGGGAGTACTTGGCAGGCGACTTCCGTTTCGCTCCCTGCGTCCCGTGTCGTCGTCGTGTTGCCGCGAACTCACGCTCGGCTGTTGTTGGACGACAGTTCTGGCCCGCGATGTGTAGCACCCGCTCCTTGGCGCTTTGACCGGGTTTGGGTTTCACGGTGTAGCGGAGCAGTCGCACCGCGACAGCTGTAGTGCCCGCATACTCGACCGGCATCAGAGGACTTCCCCCAGCTTCATGGACACCGCCGAATCTCGCTTTGCGTCTTGTTCCATCGCCCCGGACAGGCGGTCGATCGCACGCTCGACAGAGCGGACCGCGTCGGCGTCCACCTCGCCCCTGGCATTCGCAACTTTGGCGATCTGGTTGACGTTGTTGCCGATCTTCTGAAGCTGGAACGCCTGTCGGGTATATCGCTCGGCAACCTTCTGAAGCCCCTCCTTGAGCTCGGCGACCGCGCCACCGTCGACCTCGACGATGACGGGCCGTCGGGCCGTCGGGCCTCAAGATGTTTCGCCAAAGATCGCTGTGCGGCTTCGATCGACGATGCATCGCTCATCGCCTGCGCGACGATCTGCACCGCTTGTCGCAGGGCTTCCGACCTACTGACACCGAGGTGCCGCTGCACCGCGGTGAGCGCGTCGAGGTCGTCACGGTGCATCCGCACCGCAACGGCCTCTCCCGGGCCCCGGGGCGATGCGCCAGGCGCACCGCCCCTCTCGCCGTCGCTTGCGCGACGACTCACATGCGGAAGCGGGGCACCCTCCGCTGGCGCTACGGTTACCCCGCTGGTCGGGCGCTTGTTGTTCGCTCGTTCCTCGCTCACTGGCCCCTCCAAGCCGGTTGCCCCCTGAGGATGTGTGTCATTGACGCATCCCCGTGGACCTCAGGTACCAACCGACTGGCAAGCAACCCGACCGTAAACTTTTCTCGCTTCGCTCGAACGTTTGGTCGGGCCGCACCGAACCCCTCGCTGACGCTCCGAGTTCGGTCCTTTGCTTGCGAGGAGGGTGCGCTGCCCCCTCCTTCGATCCACCCCCGAGAACCGACTTGTGTCGCCGAAATTGGCTCGCAACGATGCAGTTGCGCCCGTCCGAATGCTCGCACTAGTTCGACTCCGAGTGTCCGTCGACCCACGAAGCACTGAGCTGCGCCCGTAACTGAGCGATTCGGTCAGCTTCATCGAGGTCGCCGTCGATCGCACCAATTCGGAACCTTCGGTAGAGGTCTTCGACCAGTTCGTCACGGTTCTTCGATCGCCTAGCAAGGAGCCTTTCCCGAAGTGAGGCGGCGCGCTCCTCTGCTTCTACGTAGAGCTCCTTTTCAGTCTTCGACTTCCGACGCTTCGTCACTGTGGCAGGTCGCCTCGGCATAGTCGGCGCGGCTCCTGCGATGCCGACCGTTGCGGTCTCGAATTGCCTGTCGTCGTTCTGGTTGTACTCGCTCATGGCGGGTTCCTTTCGTTACTTCGAGTTGTTGCTTGGAATGCGGTTTCGACCTCACCCATTCAGGCCAGAGATCCGACATCGCGGCGGTCGCAGAAGACGCTCCTTTGGGTCGTCATGAGGAGAACTTCTCATCGGATCCGACTCAGAATCGGAGCTGGCAGACGGACCAGAGATGGTCGGTCGGATGTACTGGACAATGCCGCCGATGGCTTCCAGCGCAGGGCTCAGGCGCACCACGCCTCGGCTTCTCTTCGTTGCCTTGAACGCGTGATTGTCGAGCTCCCAGCCGAACGCAGGGTGCCCAGTTCGTTCTTCTGAGCACCCCCGGCTGGCCCTTGTCTGTTCACTGCTCCTCAAGCTGCTCTTCGACCCAGGCATCAATGTCCGCCTGGCGCCATCGAACGTGTCCGCCGATCTTCAGCGCCCTGGGCATTGGTTCCCCGAGTGAGCGCTTTCGATAGATCGTCGACACCGACCAGCCAATCTGGGCAGACAGGTCTTGCGCAGTCAGCAGTGACTTCGGGGTCGGCTCAAACACCTTCGGAATCGAATCGAACTGGATAGTCATGTCATCCTCTCGCGACTTACAGGTTCTGGATTCTGTAACCTGAAACTATCAGCTTGCACAGCCATCTACAAGTTTTGTATCCTGAAGACATGACGAATCCTCAGACGATCTCCGAAGCCGTCGGCGCGTACGTGGCCCGCATGCGTAAGGAGCACGGACTTACGTTGGATCAGGTGGCCGGTGCGGCCCGTGCGCATGGGGCGACGTGGAGTGCGACCAGCGTAAGCAACATCGAGCGGGGGCAAGCCTCGCTGACCCTCCCTACTTTGCTGTTCCTGGCATGGGCTTGTGGCGACCTGCTCGGAAGGCCGCAGACACTCTCGGACTTACTTGGCTCTGCTGAAGTCCTTGCCCTTGGGCCCGATGAGCGCTCCCTTGCCAGCCGCGCATGGGTCGACGCTGCTTTGAATGGTCAGGAGGTCGTTTCGCCTGCCATTAGTCGAGACCAGTCGAATATCGATGCCCTTGAGGGATTCGACGAGGCCCTCGAAGAAGAAGTCATTCGAAGGACCAAGGAGCAGGGGTCCAAGGCGCTGACACCCGCCGAGCGAAACCGAGCATTCGACCATCTTCTCGAACAATCCCAGATGCCACCTGAGGCGGGACAACCACTCCCCTTCGGAAGTCCTGAGGGCAGCCAGGCCGAGAAGCGGGCAGCCAAGAAGTTGGGTGTAGGTACCGCCCGACTGCAGCAGTTGGCGCAGACCCTGTGGACACGTTCACTGGAAGATGAGTCTGCAAGACGGGCTGGCAATGACAGCACGCCGCAGGCCCGCGGCCGCGTTACCCGTGTGCTGGTCGCCGAAATGCGATCAGCCTTGGACCGCCTTTGATGGCTCGTCCAAGGCTGGAGATTGGCACCTACGGCGCCATCAACACGGTTGAAATCCACCCTGGCAAGTGGCGGGCCCGAGCACGCTATCGATCCTCAGACGGCAAGGCCCGTCAAATCCAGAAGGTCGCTCCGACCCGCGCAAAAGCCGTATCCATGCTGAAACAGTCTCTTCTCAGGATCGAGGACAGTAGAGGCGGCGAGCTTAAGGCCACAACGACCTTGAAGGTCCTCGGGCAGAGGTTTTTGGAGGATCGGCGGGATCTTGGCCGATCCGAGGGAACTATTGAGACGTATGGATACGCCGTGACCGCGCACATCACGCCGCGAATCGGCGATCTCGCCGTCGCCGAAGCGAAGCCCGATAAGTTGCAGAAGTTCCTGACTACTGTGCACCGCGAGGCCGGGCATGGTGCGGCCAAGAATTGCCGCTCGACCCTCAGCGGAATGATGGCCCTCGCGGTGCGCAGCGGCGCAATCGCGCGGAACCCGATCCGCGACCTTGAACGCATCACCCAACCCAAGGGCAAGAAGGGGGCCTCCGCAATCGCGCTTGAAGAGCTCCCCGGTCTCATGGGCAAGCTACGTGCGGCACCCAGTCTGATCGAACAGGACACCGTCGAGTTGTTCGACTTCATGCTCGCATCGGGTTGGCGAGTGGGAGAAGCGTGCGCCCTCGACGCCTCCTCCATCGACTTCGGCGCCGGCACCGCCGAGGTCGTAGCCACGAATGTTCGGATCAAGGGCAGAGGGATCGTCCGGCAACCGGTCCCTAAGACCGAGGCCGCATGGCGAGTTACTCCCCTGCCCGAGCCAACGATGGACCTTCTGAGAATCCGGCACGAACGTCTCCGTGAGTACACGACATTGTTATTCCCTACCGTCCTGATGCGTCTGCGAGATCCCTCAAATACACAAAGGGAGCTCAGGGACATCCGCGACTCGATCGGGTACCCAGATCTGTCGACTCACACGTTCCGCAAGACAGCGGCGACGATGCTCGATCGCGTGGGGATGTCAGCCGCAGAGGTCGCAGCTTTCCTCGGCCATGCGAAACCGTCGATGACCCAGGATGTCTACATGAACACGCTCAAGGGTGATGCCAGAGCCGGCGCCGTCATGCAGCAACAGCTCGAGGGCCTGATTTGAAAGTGCGGAGTTTATGCGGACCGCCCGACTGTTAGACATGAAGAAACCCCGCGATGTAGAAGCTACGCGGGGTTTCAGTGGCTCCGACCGGCGTCGATCCGGTGACCTTTCGATTTTCAGTCGAACGCTCTACCAACTGAGCTACAGAGCCTGGCATCATCTGGCGATGATCACCGTGACCTCCCGGCAACCGGAAAATCAGAGCGACCCTGACGGGACTTGAACCCGCGACCTCCGCCGTGACAGGGCGGCGCGCTAACCAACTGCGCTACAGGGCCAGGTGTTTGCGGGATCTACTCCCGCTCACAAGACCTAAACTCTAGCAGAGGAAATCCCCGCTTGTGAAATCGGCCTTGCCGTACCCCCAACGGGATTCGAACCCGTGTCGCCGCCGTGAAAGGGCGGTGTCCTAGGCCACTAGACGATGGGGGCCAGAACGCAACGCGGGATCGCTCCCGCGCAGTGGACCTGAACAACTATAGGGTACGCTCGCGCCCGGGCCAAACGGCCCGCCGGGATGCCCCGGCACAACGCGCGGCGGCCGACGGCCGTGGCCCTGGACACATCTGGGCGCGGCGGCCTCCCCCGTGGGTAGAGTCGTTCCATGCCCTTCGAGATGAGCGAGGACGCCTTCGAGGCGGCCGTGGTCGAGGCCCTCGACGAGATCCCCGCGCGCCTGCGGGACATGATGGACAACGTCGCCATCTTCATCGAGGACCGCTACGAGCCGCTCCCCCACGAGGACCCCGACACCGTCCTGCTGGGCCTCTACGACGGCATTCCCCTCACGGAGCGCGACCACAACTGGGCGGCCGGCGCGATGCCGGACAGGATCATCGTCTTCAAGGACTCCATCCTCGAGATCTGCGAGACCCACGAGGACGTCGTCGAGGAGGTCGGCATCACCGTGGTGCACGAGATCGCCCACCATTTCGGCATCGACGACGCCACGCTGCACGAGCTGGGCTGGGGCTGATGGGGCACGACCACGCGGGGCATTCGCACGGACTCGGCGCCAACGGCACCGCCACGGGGCGGCACCGCAAGCGGCTCGCGCTCGTCGTCGCCATCACCCTGACGGGCGTCGTCGTCCAGCTCATCGGCGCCGCCGTCTCCGGCTCGCTGTCGCTCCTCGCCGACGCCGGGCACATGCTCTCCGATGCGGCCGGCGTGAGCATCGCGCTCTTCGCCGCGTGGATCGCCACCCGTCCCGCGACGTCCAAGCGGACCTTCGGCTGGCAGCGCGCCGAGGTCCTGGCCGCGCTGGCCAACGCCGTGGCCCTGTCGGTGATCGCGATCGTGATCTTCATCGAGGCCGTCCGCCGCTTCGGCGACGCCCCCGACATCGAGACGCCGGCGATGCTGCTCGCCGCCGTGGTCGGCGGCGTAGCGAACCTCGCATGCCTGCTGATCCTGCACTCCGGGCGCAAGGACAGCCTCAACCTCCGCGGCGCCTACCTCGAGGTCCTTGGCGACCTGCTCGGCTCGGCCGCCGTCGTCGCCGCCGGGCTCGTCATCCTCTTCACGGGGCAGACCATCGCCGACCCGATCGCCTCCATGGTGATCGCCCTCATGATCCTGCCGCGGGCCTGGTCGCTGCTCCGCGAGGTCGTCGACGTGCTGCTCGAGGCCACCCCCCGCGGCGTCGACCTCGACGAGGTGCGCCGCCACATCCTGGAGATCGACGGCGTCGTCGACGTCCACGACCTGCACGCCTGGACCATCACCTCCGGGCAGCCGGTCTGCTCCGCCCACGTCACGCTCACCGCCGACGCCTTCACCCCGCAGCGCGCCCACGAGGTGCTCGACACCCTCCTGGAATGCCTCGGAGACCACTTCGACACCGAGCACAGCACCTTCCAGCTCGAGCCCGAGGGCCACGCGCGCCACGAGCCCGCGAGCCACGACTAGTCGCGCCCGCGCCCTCCCGCACCCGCGGAGCCCTCCCGCGGGCGTCTGGGCCCCGGCGTCGTCCCCTGGGGCCCGTGCGACACGCGCGCCGTTTCCGTACGGAATGACACTCATGTGATTTATGATGACGTTGTGACTCGTGTTGCCATTGTTGCAATTGGTCACCTATTCTCAACGGGAGCTACACCTTTCCGTGACCTTCCGCGCCGGCCCGGCGCGCGGCCACGGCCCATTCGCTCCTTGCAGTGAGGATTCACATGGCCCAGCGGCAGACCCTGGGGGCCGCGCTCTGCGCCGCGGCGCTGATCGGCGGAACCGTCTTCTCCGCGATCCCCGCCCACGCGACCCCCGCGGCCCCCGCCGCCGAGGCCGGCCCGGGAACGTTCCTCCCCGCTTCCCCCCCATCCGGCCTGCCGAGCCGCGCCGAGGTCGAGGCCGCCAAGGAGGACCCGGCCCGGCTCCAGCAGATGGTCTCGCAGATCGAGGCCCTCATCGCCGACGACGCCTCGGAGCTCCTGGCCGCCGAGACCTCCGCCCTCGAGGGGCTCGACGCCGCGACCGCCGCCGAGGAAGCCCTCGCGGCCCGCAACGCGACCGCCGCCGACGCCCGGGCCCAGGCCGCGAAGGCCACCGAATACTACGAAGCGGTCAAGGTCCAGCTCAGCCAGCTCGCGGGCGACCTCTACCGCAACGGCGGCATCAACCCCGGCGTCACGTCCCTGCTGTCCCAGGGCGAAGGCAACGACGTCCTCTACAAGGCCGCCACGATGAACGCACTGGCCGCCAACCGCTCCCGCACCCTCACCACGGCCCAGCAGGCCGCCTCGCTGTGGGCCGAGTGGCAGAACTACGCCGCGGCCGCGGAGGCCGCCGCCGCCGAGGCCGCGGGCTCGACGCGCGAGGCGCTCGCCGCGGCCGAGCGCAGCCGCACCGCCTACGAGGAGCGCCTGTCCGCGCAGCAGTCCGTGCGCGCCGAGCTCCTCGAACACCTCGCCTTCCTGAGGGACTCGAGCGTCGCCGAGGAGCGCAGCCGCATCGAGGCCCGGGAGCAGCAGGCCCGCGAGGAGGCCCTCGCCGCCGCGCTGGCCGCGAACCCCGGGGCGCCCGCCCAGGCCCCGTCGTCGTCCACCGACTCCGGCCTGCCCCAGGCGCCGGCCGCGGTGCCGGACGCCGTCCCCGTCGCGAACGACCTCCGCCCCGTCGCCCCCGAGCGCCCGGAGCCCGTCCCGGCACCGGCCGCGCCGAGCACCCCGGCCGCGCAGCCCACCTCCGCGCCGACCACCCAGGCCCCGGCCCCGCGCCCCACCCCCGCGCCGACGACGCAGGCCCCCGCGCCCGCCCCCTCGACGCAGGCACCGCGCCCCACGCCGACGCCGACTCCGGCCCCCACGACGCAGGCACCGCGACCGACGCCCACGCCGACCCCGACGCCGACGCCGGCCCCGAGCACCCCGGCCCCCGCGCCGAAGCCCACCCCGACGCCGACTCCCACGCCCCCGCCGGCACCGAACCCCGGCCCCGGCATGCCGTCCTCCGTCGTCGAGCCGGCGATCTCGTGGGCGCAGAAGATCGCGGCCGACGACTCCTACGGATACCTCTACGGCGGCAACGGCCCGACGCTCTTCGACTGCTCGGCCTTCACCCGCACCGCCTACGCCAAGGGCGGCCTGTCCCTGCCGCGGACCTCGACCCAGCAGTACTTCAGCGCTCCGACCAAGGTCCCGCTGAATCAGCTCAAGCGCGGCGACCTGGTGTTCTCCTCGAGCAACGGCGGGGCGTCGTTCTACCACGTGGCGATCTACCTGGGCAACGGCCAGGTGGTCCACGCCCGGAACCCCTCCGCGGGCATCTCGGTCACCCCGCTGAGCTGGGTCAACAACCTCTACGCCTACGGGGCGCGCTACTAGGGCCGCTGCCGCGATCCCGGCCCTGACGGTACGACGACGGGGCCCCACCCGGGTGGGGCCCCGTCGTCGTACCGCTTCCCCCGCGGGGCGCTCCGGGTGCCGCCCGCCGGGTCAACGCGTGGGCGGATCAGGCGGCCGCGAGCGGCGGCCGATCGCCCGATCCGCCCACGCGTTGGTCCTGAGGACTCAGGCGGCGTCCGGCTCGTCGAACGTGGCGCGGTCGGCGAGCCGCGGGTCCTCGCGGTCCGGGACGACCATGACGGGACCGCGCGCATGGTGCAGCACGCCCTGGCTCGTGGATCCGAGGAGCATGCCGGCGAATCCGCCGCGGCCGCGGGAACCGGTGACCATAAGCCGCGCGGTCTCCGATTCGCGGACCAGGACCTCGATCGGCGGGCCCTCGAGGACGTCCGTCTCGATGTGCAGCTCGGGGAAGTGGCTCGCGAGCCATCGGGCCCCGGCGGCGAGCTGGCGGCGGACGTCGTGCTGCAGCGCCTCCTGGTCAACGGTCGCCGGCATCCACGCCAGCGAGCCGCTGATCGGCGGGAGCGCGCACACGACGCGCAGGCCGATGCCCCGGGCCGTGGCCTGCTCCGCGGCGACGAGCACGGCGAGGCGGGCCCGCTCGGAGCCGTCGACCCCGACCACGACGAGGTCGCGGACCGCGGGCGAGCCCTCGTCCCGGTCCTTGACGCACAGCGGGACGACGACG
Source organism: Zafaria sp. Z1313 (assembly GCF_050563205.1). Taxonomy (NCBI): domain Bacteria; kingdom Bacillati; phylum Actinomycetota; class Actinomycetes; order Micrococcales; family Micrococcaceae; genus Zafaria; species Zafaria sp. Z1313. Next base: position 50,854 of record NZ_JBNWUK010000020.1, on the reverse strand, counting down.
GTCGGGCACTTCGCGTGGGCCGGCAGCGCCGAGCTGACGGAGCCCAGGAGGCGCCCGACGAAGCCGCCGCGTCCGCGCGTGCCGACGACGACGAGGTCCGCCTCGGTGCTCAGGTCCAGCAGCACGCCGGCCGGGTCCCCGGACTCGACGCGCGTGCGGACCTCGACGTCGGGATCGGCGACGAGCGAGCGCGCCTGGTCGACGACCTCGCGGGCGCCGTCGCGGATCACCTGGTCGTCGAGCGCCGCGTAGCCGGCGTCCATGCTGGACGCCGCGAAGACGGGGATGGTGTAGGCCGTGACGATGTTCAGGGGGACCCCGCGCCTCCCGGCCTCGGCCGCGGCCCATTTCAGGGCGCAGTTGCCCGGCTCGGACCCGTCGACGCCGACGACGATCCCGTCGGCCGGGGGGATGTCCTGGTGAACGCCTTCTTCACTCATGGTGACCGCTCCTTTGCGTCGGATCTGCGTGGTCCTTGCCACTATTGTTCACCCTACCCACGCGCCGGTCCATTGCCTCCGGCTCCGGCCGATAAGATTCTGCCCATGTCCCCACAGGAAACCATCACCCGCCCCGCCGCCGGCGTCCTGGACCGCTACTTCAAGATCACCGAGCGCGGCTCCACCTACTCCCGCGAGATCCGCGGCGGCTTCGCCACGTTCTTCGCCATGAGCTACATCGTGGTGCTGAACCCGCTCATCCTCTCCGGCGCGGACTCGGCCGGGAACACGCTCGGGATCGAGCGCGTCGCCGCCGTCACGGCGCTCGTCGCCGGGATCATGACGATCCTCATGGGCGCGTGGGCCAAGCACCCGTTCGCCATGGCCACGGGGCTCGGCGTCAACGCGTTCGTCGCGATCACCGTCGCCACGAACCCCGGGCTGACGTGGCCGGACGTGATGGGCCTGGTCGTGGTCTCCGGCATCACGATGATGATCCTCGTGCTCACGGGCTTCCGGACGGCCGTCTTCAACGCCGTGCCGCCGAGCCTGAAGACGGCGATCGTGGTGGGCATCGGCATGTTCATCGCCCTCATCGGCCTGGTCAATGCCGGGTTCGTGCGGCGCATCCCGGACGCCGCCGGCACCACGGTCCCGGTCGGGCTGGGCTTCGACGGAGAGCTGATTGGCTGGCCGACCCTCGTGTTCGTCGTCGGTCTGCTCCTGACGATCGCCCTCGTGATCCGCAAGGTCCGCGGCGCCATCCTCATCGGGATCGTCGTGGCCTCCGTCCTCGCCAACCTCCTCGAGTGGGCCTTCAAGATCGGCCCCAGCTGGGACGGCACCACGGCCAACCCGCTCGGCTGGTCGCTCGTCGTGCCCTCCCTGCCGAGCTGGCAGGCGCCGGACCTGAGCCTCATCGGCCAGGCCAACGTCGTCGGACCCTTCCAGCACCTCGGCGTGACCGCCGCGCTCCTGCTCGCGTTCGTGATCCTGCTGTCCATCTTCTTCGACGCGATGGGCACCATGGTGGGCCTCGCGAACGAGGCCGGCACGGTCGACCAGGACGGGAACATCCCCAACGTGGACCGCGTCCTGCTCGTCGATTCCCTCGGCGCGATCGCCGGCGGCGGCGCGTCCGTGTCCTCCAACCAGATCTACGTCGAGTCCGGCGCGGGCATCGGCGAGGGCGCCCGCACGGGCTTCTCGGCGATCGTCACGGGCGTGCTGTTCATCGCCGCGATGTTCCTGACCCCGCTCATCTACCTCGTGCCCTTCGAGGCCGTCGCCCCCGCGCTCGTCGTCGTGGGCTTCATGATGATCACGCAGGTCACGAAGATCGACTGGTCCGACTGGGGCCTAGCGCTCCCGGCGTTCCTGACCTTCACCCTGATGCCGTTCACGTACTCGATCGCCAACGGCATCGGCGCCGGGTTCGTGGCCTACGTGTTCATCCGGGCCGTCCAGGGCCGCGCCAAGGAGGTCCACCCGCTCATGTGGGCGGTGGCCGCCGCGTTCGTGCTGTTCTTCGGCATCGGCGTGATCGAGCAGGCGCTGGCCGGCTAGCGCGCGGACCAGCCGCCGTCCATGGTGTAGCTCGCGCCGGTCACCATGGCGGCGTGGTCGGAGGCCAGCCACGCGGCGAGCGAGGCGACCTCCTCCGGCTCGACGAGCCGCTTGACGGCGGACTCGGTGAGCATGACCTTCTCGAGCACCTCGTCCTCTCCGATCCCGTGCGCGGCCGCCTGGTCGGCGATCTGCCGTTCGACGAGCGGGGTGCGCACGTAGCCGGGATTGATGCAGTTGCTCGTCACGCCGTGCGGCCCGCCCTCGAGGGCCGTGACCTTGCTCAGGCCCTCGAGGCCGTGCTTCGCGGAGACGTACGCCGCCTTGTACGGGGAGGCCCGCAGGCCGTGCACGGAGGAGATGTTGATGACGCGCCCGTAGCCGCGCTCGTACATTCCCGGCAGCGCCGCCCGCACCAGCAGGAACGGGGCCTCGAGCATGAGCGCGAGGATGCGGCGGAAATCGGCCGGGTCGAACTCGTGCAGCGGGGCGACCTTCTGGATCCCCGCGTTGTTGACCAGGATGTCGGCGTCCACGGCCGCGTGCGCGAGGTGGTCGGTGTCCAGGAGGTCCACCGTCCACGTCCGCACCTCGGCGTCGCCGGGGCCTGGGGCGCCGCGCAGGCGGGAGGCGGCGGCCTCGAGCCCGTCGGCGTCCCGGTCGGCGAGGGTCACGGCGGCGCCCTGGGCGCGCAGCCCGGCCGCGACCGCCTGCCCGATCCCCGACGCCGCCCCCGTCACCAGCGCCCGGCGCCCGGCGAGCGGCCAGGACGACGCCGGCGCTGCCGCCGCCCCGGCGTCGGAAGCCGAGCCCCGCGTGCCCGGCGCCACCGGCCGAGCGCCCGGGGCCGCTTCCTCGACGGTTCCCGCCGGGCCCGTCACGCCGAGGCCCGCTCGCGTTCGGCCCGGTCCGCCTCGTCGAGGGAGACGCCGGAGTAGCGCATCCGGGTCGGGAACATCTCGGCCATGAGCGCCGGCTGCCCCGCGTACATCAGGGCGTGGAAGGCGAGGCCGATCATGATCGCGGCCACGATCGCGACGTCGTGGCCCGTCGAGAACATCGGGAAGGCGAAGAAGCCCCACGTGGCGCCGAGCGCGGCACCCGCGAGGTAGAGCGGCCGGCGACCGACGATGTCCGAGAGCCGTCCGGCGAGGGGCACGAACACGAAGTGGGCGACGTGGGCGATCGCGAGGAGCCCGAGGATGCGCTGCGTGTCCAACTTGATGTGGCCCAGGTAGACGATCGAGAAGCTGACCACGATGTAGTAGAGGATGTTCTCGGCGACGCGCAGGCCCATGGCGGTGAGGATGCCGCGCGGGTACTTGCGGACGACCTCGCCGAGCCCGTAGGAGACGGCCTGCGTCTGCTCGACCTCGCGCTTGGCCTCCTCGAAGATCGGCGCCTCGCTGATGCGCGTGCGGATGAAGTAGCCGACCACGACGACGACGGCCGAGAGCCAGAACGCCACGCGCCAGCCCCACGCGAGGAATGCCTCCTGGCTGAGCACGGCGGACATCACGAACAGCACGAGCGTCGCCAGGAGGTTGCCGACCGGGACGGCGGCCTGCGGCCAGGAGGACCAGAAGCCGCGGGACTCGTTGGGCGAGTGCTCGGCGACGAGGAGCACGGCGCCGCCCCATTCGCCGCCGAGTGCGAGGCCCTGGACGAAGCGCAGGACGACGAGCAGGACGGGGGCGAGGTAGCCGATCTGGTGGATGGTCGGCAGGCAGCCCATGAGCACGGTGGCGACGCCGATGAGGATGATCGTCAGCTGCAGGGTGTGCTTGCGGCCGAGCTTGTCGCCGAGGTGGCCGAACACGATTCCGCCGAGCGGCCGGGCGACGAAGCCCACCGCGTAGGTCAGGAACGCGGCGATCACGCCGTCGAGGGCGTTGCCGGTCTGCGGGAAGAACTGGGTGCCGAAGACCAGTGCGGCCGCGGAGGCGAAGAGGAAGAAGTCGTACCACTCGACGACCGTTCCGGCCATCGAGGCGCTGACGATCTTCTTCAGCCCGCCGTTCGAGCCGTCGCGCCCGGTACCGCCGGCCGCGCCGGGTTCCGGCGCGGGGTGGCGGGAGCCGTGGTTGTTCACCGTTGAACTCATCTCATCTCCTGTGGGGACGTGTGCGTGGTGCGCGTCACACCACTGGACGAGTATGGTGTGATGCATTCCTGCACATCAATGACCAAAGAGGCACCTTCAACCTGCGGAATTGCATACTCCATGGAACCGAACCTCAGCGCCGACGACCTCCTCATCCTGCGCGCCGTGGCCCAGTCCGGCCGCTACGCCACGGCCGCGGCCGAGCTCGGTCTCAACCACACCACGGTCTCCCGCCGGATCACCGCGCTCGAGAAGCGGCTCGGCGAGCACCTGCTCGTGCGCACGGCCGGCGGCTGGGAGCTGACCGGCCTCGGCGCCCGCGCCGCGGCCGCCGCGGAGCAGATCGCCGCGGCACTGGGCGGGCTGGAAGGCGCGGACGACGGCGGGACCGGACCGTCCGGCGTCGTCCGCCTCAGTGCCACGGACGGGATGAGCGCCTACGTGATCTCCCCCGCGGTGGCGCGGCTGCGTCGCCGTCACCCCGGCATCCGGGTGGAGATCGTCGCGGCCACGCGACGGGCCTCGCAGATCCGCTCGGGGCTCGACCTGGAGATCGTGGTGGGACGGCCCCAGGTCCACCGCGCGCGGGCCGAGCGGCTCGGCGACTACCGGCTCGGCCTCTACGCCTCGCGGGCCTGGATCGACGCGCACGGGATGCCGCGGACCATGGACGAGGTGCTCGGGCATCCACTCGTGTACTTCATCGACTCCATGCTGCAGGTCGACGACCTCGACACGCCCCGCCGGATCCTGCCGGGCATGCAGGACGCGATCACCTCGACCAACGTGTTCGTCCACGTGGAAGCGACCCGCGCCGGCGGCGGGATCGGCCTGCTGCCGTGCTTTATGGCCTCGCGCCACCCGGACCTCGTGCGGATCCTGCCCGGCGAGGTGGCCGAGCGGCTCACCTACTGGATGGTCGCGCGCCCGGAGACGCTGCGGCAGCCCGCCGTCGGGCTCGTGGCACGCGCCGTCCAGACGGCCGTCGCCGAGGCGGAGGACTTCCTGCTCGGCGAGGCCCCGAGCCCGTTCGACTGACTCCCGGACGAGTGGCCCGGCACTGGGGGACCGAGGCGCCGGAACCGCCCGCCGAGCGGCCCGCGGACGGGGTCGCGCCGGGGCCGGCCGTGGATCAGAGCGGACGGTGCGAGGCCGTGTACTTGACCTTGAGCGTGCCGCGCTTGATGCGCATCTCGGTGACGGTCACGGCGGCGAGCCGGTCCACGTGGTCCACGTGCGTGCCGCCGCAGGGCTCGGAACCGACGCCCGCGATCTCGACGGTGCGGCGCCCGTCGGCGGCGGTCGTGGCCGTCACGGCGCCGGCCCCGGCGATCAAGGCGTCCAGTCGCGCCTGGAAGGCGGCGAGTTCGCCCGCGCGCAGCTCCTCCGTCGCGAAGCGCTCCTGCAGCCCGTCCGGGGCGAAGTCGAGCCGCGCCTGCCCGGGAAAGTGGCTGTGTCCCGTGTAGCTCCAGCCGTTGACCGACTCACCGACGAAGCCGATCAGGTGCCCGGCCGTGTGCAGCGCGGCGTGCAGCAGCCTGGTCTCCGGGTCGACGGCGGCGCGCACCCGGGTGCCGGGCGGCGGTACCTCGCCCTCGGCGGGCGAGTCCGTTCCCTCGGCGGGCCGGGGGCGGAAGGCGACCCATCCGGCGTCGTGCTTGAAGAGCTCCACGGGCGCCCCGTCCACGCTCGCCGCGTCGTCGGGCTGCCCGCCTCCGCGGGGGTGGAAGATGTTGGGGCTCAGGGCCGCCCAGGGGCCGGCAGCGTCGGTGCCGGTGGCCACGACGTCCGCGTCCGCCTCGAAGAGGTAGGTGTCGCGGTGGTGGGCGAGCTCCTGCGTGCGGGGACCCGGGGCGTCGACGGGGCTGGGCGCGGAATCCGGTGCGTTCTGTCCTTCGTTCACCCGGCCACGGTAGCAATTCCGCCCCGTCCGCAGGCAATGCGCACGCGGCTCACAGGGTGCGCACAGATGGGCGTCCTAGAGTCGTAGATACCTCATGGAGGTGCGAGTGATGAGAAGGCCCCAGCCATCCCCCAGGCTGGGGCCTTCGCCTTGCCCGGAGCGGATTTCCGCGACGCCGTCCGCCCACGGGCTGCCGCGGGCGCGGCGGACCTCCCGCCGCAGCCGGCGGATCGCCCCGGCCGCGTGCGGGCCATGGCCTCTCCGGGAACCACGGAACAACAGGGGCGGTCAGCTCTTGGACGCGAACGCGCGGACCTGGGCGTCGTCCCAGAACTGCGCGGGCACGCCGCCGCCGAGCAGCTCGCGCCGCAGGGTCGGTCCGCCCGGGATCGGCGCCTCGGACCCCGCGATGACCACGTTGCCTCGCCGGCGGCCCTTGAGCATCGCCGCGTCGGCGACCACCGCCGTGTGGCGGAACACCGAGCCGATCATGCCGGCCTCCCGGCGGGCGTTCTCCAGCGCCGGCCCGTCGCCGCAATTGACCACGTACAGTCCCCCGGCATCGAGCACGCGCGCCGCCTGCGCCGTGAACTCCCCGCCCGTCAGCTCCACGGGTGTCCGATCCCCCGCGAAGACGTCGCGGATCACCAGATCCCGGCTGGCATCGGCCATGCGGGCCAGCTCCGCCCCGGCCTCGCCGGCGCGGATGCGCAGCTGCGGGGAGCGCGGGAGGTCGAACCAACCGCGGACCAGCTCGGCAAGCCGGCCGTCGAGCTCCACGACGAGTTGGCGCGCGTCGCCGTACTCGGCCGCGATCCAGCGCGCCATCGAGCAGGCTCCCCCGCCCAGGTGGGCGGCGCGCAGGAGCCGGACCCCGGCGTCGTACCCGGCCGGCCGGGCCCCCGCGGCGCCATCCGCGCCCGGGTCCCCGCGCTCGGCTTCCTCCCGGGGCGGGCGTGCAGGCCACTCCCCCGGCCGCCCGGGGACGAAGCGCTCGGTGATGAGCGCGGCCATCCAGCGCATGTATTCGAAGTCCAGCCGCCCCGGGTCCGCGAGGTCCACGTGGGAGGACGGCACGCCGTTGACCTTCAGGAGCCAGCCGGTGGAGCTGTAGGGATCGCGTTCCAGGGTGGCGGTGCCGGTGTCGATCGGGTGCTCGCCCGCCACGGGCCCTCCGGCCGGGGGCGCGGGCGCGGCCGACCGACCGCGCCGGCCCTTAGCCACGCGGGTTCCGGCGCACCATGCGCACCTCGTTCAGACCCTTCCACAGGCCGTCGAGCGGCTCGGCCCGGCCGTCGGCCTCGAAGCCGTGCTTGCGGTAGAACGCCTGGGCCCGCGGGTTGTCCTCGAGGACCCAGAGCAGCGCCGGGAGCCCGCCGATGGCCGCGCGCAGCAGCCGCTCGCCGAGGCCGCTCCCGTACGCCTCGGCCAGGACGTAGAGCATCTGCAGCTCCACCTCGACGCCCGCGTCGGCGTCGTCGTCCTGGGCCGGGGCGCCGCCCGAGCAGCCGACGATGCGCCCGTCCGCGTTCTCCGCGATCCACAGCTCGGCACCGGCGGCGAGGCCGCGCGTCCACCAGTCGATCTGCGCCTCGCGGCGCGCCTCCTCCGCGGCGAAGAAGGACTCCGGGCGCTGCGAGGCGTACGCCTCCCGCCACGCGGCGAGCTTCATGGCGAGTGTCGCGGGGATGTCCTCGGCGGTGGCGCGGCGGACGGTGTACGGCTCGGTGCTCATGCGCTCCAGCGTACGACGCCGGGGCCTCGCCCGCGCGGCCCCGGTCCGGGGCAGCGGGGCTACTCGGCCCCCCGGGCGCCCGCCGGCGCCTCAGCGGACGATCGCCAGGGCGAAGCCGTCCCAGCCCTTGGAGCCGGTGGTCTGCACGGCGGTCGCGTCGACGCGCGGATCGTCGCCGAGCAGCTCCAGCGCGGTGCGCGTGCCGTTGGTGGCGCGGCCGTCCTCCGTGTCCGGGTCCCCGGGAACGACGACGGAGCCCCCGCGCACGACGTTGTCCAGAACCAGCACGGTGCCGGGCCGGGACAGGGCCAGCGCGCCCTCGATGTAGTGGGGGTTGTTGACCTTGTCCGCGTCGATGAAGACCAGGTCGAACGGCTCGGCGCCCTCGGCGGCGAGCGCCGCGAGGGTCTCGCGCGCCGCGCCGAGGCGGATCTCCACGCGGTCCCCGACACCCGCGGCGTCGAGGTTCGCCCGGGCGACCTCCGCGTGGCGGGGCTCGAACTCGCACGTGATCAGCGCGCCGTCCTCAGGCAGCGCGCGGGCCAGCCACGTGGTGCTGTAGCCGCCGAGGGTCCCGATCTCCAGGATCCGCCGGGCACCGTGGATGCGGGCGATCAGGTGCAGGAGCTTGCCCTGCCCCGCGGTGACCTCGATCTGCGGCAGGCCGGCCTCGACGGCGCGGGCCTTGCCCTCGGCGAGCGCGGGGTCCTCGCCGACGACGGTGGCGGTCAGGTAGCGGTCGACGTCCTGCGGCGTGGTGGTCATGTCACTGCTCCTGCTCCTTGATGGCCTGCTCGAGGCGTTCGATCTTGCCGTCGAGTTCCCCGGTGCGGCCGGGCCTGATGTCCGCCTTGAGCACCAGGGAGACGCGGCTGCCGAAGGCGCCCACCGCCTCCGTGGCGCGTTTGACCACGTCCATGACCTCGTCCCACTCCCCCTCGATCTCGGTGAACATCGAGGACGTCCGGTGGGGCAGCCCGGAATCGCGGACGATCCGCACGGCGGCGGCCACGGCGTCGTGCACCGATCCGTCCGGGGAGGAGGAGCTGGGGGCGACGGAGAAGGCGACGATCATGCCTCCACCCTGCCACCGGGCCTCGCCGGCCCACAAGCCATCACCCCTGCCCACTTCACGTCGTCTCGGCGAGGCCACGGGGTCTACCCCATGAACTGGCCTGCCATCCATGGTCTCGCCGAGTTGACGTGAACTGGGCGGGTCGGCGGCCACGGCACGGCGAGCGCCCACCGCGCCCGATGTGGGAGACTTGACGCTGCTCCGCCGCACCCCGGGCGGACGCGGCGCGACACCGGAGCGGCCCAGCCGGCCCCCGGACCAGGCGCAGGACCAGCGACTCGCGGCCCCGGCCGCACCACAGGACGACGATGACCAGCACCACGACCACCGCGCAGCACGACACCGAGCTCAAGCGGCGGCTCTCCCTGCGGCACATCCGCTTCATCGCGCTTGGTTCCGCGATCGGCACCGGCCTCTTCTACGGTTCCTCCGCGACGATCCAGGCGGCCGGCCCCGCCGTGCTTCTCGCCTACATCATCGCCGGCTGCGCCGTGTTCGTGGTGATGCGGGCCCTCGGCGAGATGGCCGTGCGGCACCCCGTCGCCGGGTCCTTCGCCCAGTATGCCGGGCGGTATCTGGGACCGCGCATGGGCTTCCTGACCGGGTGGACGTTCGCGTTCGAGATGATCATCGTGGCCATCGCGGACATGACCGCCGTGGCGATGTACATGGGCATGTGGTTCCCGGACACGCCCGGCTGGGTGTGGATGGTCGCCGCGATGCTGCTGATCGGCGGCCTGAACCTGATGCGCGTGAGCGTCTTCGGCGAGCTGGAGTTCTGGTTCACCCTGGTCAAGGTCTCCACGATCATCGCGATGATCGCCGGCGGCCTGTACTTGATCCTCTTCGGCATCACGACCGGCGGCTACGAGCCCGGCGTCCACCACCTCGTCGAGCACGGCGGCTTCGCCCCGTTCGGCGTCTGGGGGATCGTCATGAGCCTGGGGATCGTGGTGTTCTCCTTCGGCGGCATCGAGACCCTCGGCATGACGGCCGGCGAGGCCGGGGACCCGAAGACCGCCATCCCGAAGGCCGTCAACACGGTCCCGATCCGCATCCTGCTCTTCTACGTGCTCTCCCTCGGCGTCATGCTGTGCCTCTTCCCGTGGGACCGGATCGGCTCGGAGGGCAGCCCGTTCGTGCAGGTCTTCGCGGGCCTCGGCATCCCGTTCGCGGAGCACCTGATCAACGCCGTGGTGCTGACGGCCGCGCTGTCCGCGATGAACTCGATCTTCTACGCCGCGACCCGCACGATGTACGGCCTGGCCGAGCAGGGACATGCCCCGCGCAACTTCACCTGGGTGAGCCGCTTCGGCGTTCCCGTGTGGCCCGTGGCCATCATCGGCGTCTGCCTCGTGGCCGGGCTCGGCGTCTACCTGTGGATCCCGGACCAGCTGTTCCTCGTGGTCGCCTCGATCGCGACCTTCGCGACCGTGTTCACGTGGGCCTCGATCCTGCTCAGCCACCACCGGATGCGGCGCGAGATGAAGGCCGCGGGCGAGCCGACCGCCGGGTTCGAGCTGCCCGGCTGGCCCGTGATGAACTATGTGGCGCTCGCGTTCATGGCGCTCGTGACCGTGATCCTGGCCTTCACGGAGGCGGGGCGGACCGCGCTCGTCGTCGGCGGCGTGTGGCTCGCCCTCATGCTCGCGGCCTACCGTTTCCTGGTCGGCGCCGAGGGGCGGCGGCGGATCGAACTGCCCGTCTCCCGCTGACCCTCAAGGGGCCGGGCCCGGGAGGACGACGCCGGGGCCGCACCCTCGTGCCCGCGCTGCCGGTAGAGACGGGTCACGTTCCCTGCCCGCCGGAGGCCGGCGCATGGCACGATGGTTCTGCACCGTCCCGCCACCGCAAGGAGCCCCATGACCCGCGGCCTCTACGTCAGCGCCTCGACCCCCTCCAGCGGCAAGGCCCTGGTCACGCTGGGGATCGCGGACATCCTCCACCGGCACGCCGACCGGATCGGCTTCTTCCGCCCGGTGACGGAGGCCGCCGACGTCGACTCGGACCCCACGGCCGAGCTGATCCGCAAGGTCTTCGGCATCGCCCCGGAGAACGCCCGCGCCGGCATGACGCGCGCGGCCTCGCGCGAGCTGATCGTCGCGGGGAACATCGACGAGATCTACACCCGGTCCGTGGAGGCCTACGAGCAGATCGCGCGCAACGTCGACGTCGTGATCGTCGAGGGCACGGACCTGACGGGGCACGACGCCGCCGTCGAGTTCGACCTCAACGCGCGCCTGGCGAACAACCTCGGCTGCCACGTGGTCGGCGTCGTCAGTGCCGCGGGCAAGAGCGTCGAGGAGGCGGTCGACGACGTCGACGTCGCCCGGAAGGCGTTCGCGGAAGAGCAGGTGTCCCTCCTGTCGATGATCGTGAACCGGGCCGCACCGGAGCACGTCGAGCAGCTGCGCGCCGAGGTCCGGCCGGGCCAGAAGCAGCGCGCCGTCTACGTCGTGCCGGAGATCGAGGAGATCGTCCGTCCCACGGTCGGCGAGGTCGCCGCGTCCTTGAAGGCCCGCCACATCGCGGGCCGGGCGGACCTGGACCGGGACGTGCAGCACGTCATGGTGGCCGCGATGAACGTCGGCTACCTCTTGGAGCGCTACCGGGACGGGGCGTTCGTCATCACTCCCGCCGACCGCTCCGACGTCATGGTCGCCGCGGTCGCCACGTCCCGCACGCCGGGCTTCCCCGCCACGGCGGGCCTGCTGCTCACCGGCCCCCGCCCCGTCGAGGATTCCGTGCTGCCCCTGCTGGCCGAGGCGCCGTTCCCCGTGTTCGCGATCCCGGACGACACGTTCACGGCGGCGCACAAGGTGTGGGAGGTCGGTGGGAGCCTCGCCGCGGGCCTGCCGCGCAAGACCGCCGCCGCCCTGGGCAGCTGGTACCGGGCCGTCGACGAGGACGAGCTGCTCGAGCGCGTGAGCCTCCCGGCGCCGGCCACGACCACGCCGCTGCGCTTCCTGCACCAGCTCATCGAGAGGGCTCGCGCCGAGAAGCAGCGGATCGTCCTGCCCGAGGGCACCGACGTGCGCATCCTGCGGGCCGCGGAGATCATCTCGCGCCGCGACATCTGCGAGCTCGTGCTCCTCGGCCGGCCGGCGGACGTCCGCGAGACGGCCTCGTCGAACGGCATCGACCTGACGGGGATCGAGATCGTGGACCCGTCCCGCAGCCAGGAGCTGGACCGCTTCGCCGAGGAGTACGCCCGGCTGCGCTCCCACAAGGGCGTCACCGTCGGCCAGGCCCGCGAGCGCATCGTGGACCCGTCCTACTTCGGCACCATGATGGTGCACCTCGGCCTCGTGGACGGCATGGTCTCCGGGGCGGCGAACACCACCGCGAACACCATCCGCCCCTCGCTCGAGTTCATCAAGACCCGTCCGGGCGTCTCGATCGTCTCCTCCGTGTTCCTCATGCTCATGAAGGACCGCGTCCTGGTCTACGGGGACTGCGCCGTGAATCCGGAGCCCGACGCCCGCCAGCTCGCCGACATCGCCCTCGCCTCCGCGCAGACGGCCCGCCAGTTCGGCGTCGACCCGCGCGTCGCCATGCTCTCCTACTCCACGGGCACCTCGGGGTCCGGCGGTTCGGTCGAGGACGTCCGCACCGCCACCGAGCTCGTGCGCGAGGCCGCGCCCGGGCTCGCGGTCGAGGGCCCCATCCAGTACGACGCCGCCGTCGACGCCTCGATCGCGGCCTCCAAGCTGCCCGGCTCCGACGTGGCCGGGCAGGCGACCGTGTTCATCTTCCCGGACCTGAATACGGGCAACAACACCTACAAGGCGGTGCAGCAGTCCGCGGGCGCGGTCGCCGTCGGACCCGTCCTCCAGGGTCTGAACAAGGCCGTCAACGACCTCTCCCGCGGCTGCACCGTCCAGGACATCGTCAACACCGTCGCGATCACCGCCATCCAGGCGCAGGAGGCCTGAACCATGCTCGTCCTCGTCATCAACTCCGGTTCCTCGTCCCTGAAGTACCAGGTGCGGGACACCGCCGCCGGTTCCCGCCTGGCCAACGGGCTCGTGGAACGCATCGGGGATGCCTCCGGCGGCCATCCCGCAGACCACGGCGAGGCGATCGAGCAGGTCCTCGCCGAGCTGGAGGGCGCGCTCGGCGGGCGGTCGATCGACGCCGTGGGGCACCGCGTGGTGCACGGCGGGGAGCGCTTCGGGGCGCCCGTGCTGATCGACAACGAGATCGTCCGCGCGATCGAGCGGCTTGCCCCGCTCGCCCCGCTGCACAACCCCGCCAATGCCCTCGGCATCCGGGCGGTCACGGCCAAGTGGCCCCGGATCCCGCAGGTGGCCGTGTTCGACACGGCGTTCCACCGCACGATGCCCGAGCACGCGTGGCGCTACGCGATCCCCGACGCCCTCTATACGGAGCACGGGGTCCGCCGCTACGGCTTCCACGGGACAAGCCACGACTACGTCACGGGCCTCGCCGCGGAACTGCTGGGCATCGAGCGGAGCCGGTTCAACGCCGTCGTCGCCCACCTCGGCAACGGGGCCTCCGTGACCGCGGTCCGCGGCGGGGCGAGCGTGGACACCTCCATGGGCTACACCCCGCTCGAGGGGCTCGTCATGGGCACGCGCTCGGGCGATCTGGACCCCTCGATCGTCACGCAGCTGATCGTGCGCGGCGAGTACACGGCCGGGGACCTGGACCGGATCCTGAACCAGGACTCCGGCCTCAAGGGACTATCCGGGAACAACGACATGCGCTCCGTCGTCGAGGCGGCGGCCGAGGGCGACGACGGCGCCGAACTGGCGCTCGCGGTCGCGGCCTACCGGCTGCAGAAGTACATCGGCGGCTACCACGTGGCCGTGGGCGGGGCGCACGCGCTCGTGTTCACCGCGGGCATCGGGGAGAACTCGTGGCCGTTCCGCGAGCGCGTGGTCGAGGGCCTCGGGGCGCTCGGGGTGGAACTGGACCGCTACGCCAACGTCCGGCGTTCCGGCGCGCCCCGCGTCATCTCCACGCCGGAGTCGGCGATCCCGGTGCTCGTGGTGCCCACCGACGAGGAAGCGCAGATCGCCGCGGCGACGGCCGCCCTCTGCGGAGGCTAGGAACGTGGAGGGAGGACCGCTGCGGCTCGTGGTCTTCTGCGGGCTGCCCGGGGCCGGCAAGTCGGCCGCCGCCGGGGCCCTGGCCCGGGCCACCGGATGGCCCGTGCTCGGCGTCGACCCGGCCGAGGCCGCTCTCGTGCGCGCGGGGATCGAGCAGCACCGCCAGCCCACCGGCCTGGCCGCCTACACGGTCGTCGAGGCCCTGGCCGAGGCCCAGTTGCGGGCCGGCATCACGGTGATCGTGGACGCCGTCAACGACGTCGCGGAGGCGCGGGGGCAGTGGATCCGGCTCGCGGACCGGACGGGGGCGGCGCTCGAGTGGTTCGAGGTCGTGTGCTCGGACCCCACCGTGCACCGGATGCGGCTCCAGCAGCGCCGCCGCGAGGAGGATCCGCTCATCGGGGCGCCCACGTGGGAGTCGCTCAACCGGCGCCGGAGGCAGCTGGCGTTGTGGAAGGACGGGCGCGTGGTCCTCGACTCGCGCCACGCCTCCCCCGACGAGCTGGCGGCCCGGGCCCTCCGCGCCCTGACGACGGCGGCACCCTCCTTGTGATGTGACTCACCCGGGCCGCGTTTTAAGGCAGGATGTACTGCATGACGGATTCCACCCCCGAACCCCTCGACATCACGCCCGACGCGTCCGCCACCGCGGCCGCGCCCGGGACCCCGCTGCTGCGGATCAGCGACCTCGCGGTCGACTTCCAGACCATGCACGGCCCGGTGCGCGCCGTGGAGGGCGCCAGTCTGCGGCTCGAGGCCGGGCGCACGCTCGCGATCGTCGGCGAGTCCGGCTCCGGGAAGAGCACCTCGGCCATGGCGGCGATCGGACTCCTGCCCGGCAACGCCCGCGTCTCCGGCAGCATCGTCTTCGACGGCCAGGAGCTCGTCGGGCTGCCCGAGTCGAAGATGGTCCACATCCGCGGCCGGCAGATCGGCCTGGTCCCCCAGGACCCGATGTCCAACCTGAACCCCGTCACCAAGATCGGCCAGCAGGTGGCCGAGACCCTGCTGGTGCACGGCATGGCCACGCGGCGGGACGTGGACTCCAAGGTCGTCGCCACCCTCGAGGCCGCCGGCATCCCGGACGCCGCGGCCCGCGCCAAGCAGTACCCGCACGAGTTCTCCGGCGGCCTGCGCCAGCGCGCGCTCATCGCGATCGGGCTGGCCTGCCGGCCGCGCCTGCTCATCGCCGACGAGCCGACGTCCGCGCTCGACGTGACCGTGCAGCAGACCATCCTCGACCAGATCGGGCGGATGACCGACGAGCTCGGCACCGCCGTCCTGCTCATCACCCACGACCTGGGCCTCGCCGCCGAGCGGGCCGAGGACCTCGTGGTGATGCACCGGGGCAAGGTCGTCGAATCCGGCCCCGCGCGCCAGCTGCTCGAGGACCCGCAGCACCCCTACACCCAGTCGCTCGTGCGTGCCGCGCCGTCCGTGGCCGCCGTGCGGCTGCGGCCGGGCGCCTACACGGGCGACGCCGCCGAGCGGGCGGAGGCGGCCGCGGAGGCCGCGGTGGAGGCGGAGGCCACCCCCAACATCGTCGAGATCCGCGACCTGACCAAGGTCTACAAGCGGCGCGGCTCGAAGGAGGACTTCCACGCCGCCAAGAACGTCACCCTGGACATCCCGCGCGGTTCCACCGTGGCGATCGTCGGCGAGTCCGGTTCGGGCAAGACGACGACGGCGCGGATGCTCCTGAAGCTCATCGAGCCGACCTCCGGCACCATGCTCTTCGACGGGATGGACGTGGCCACGCTCGGCAAGGAGCAGTTGCGCGACTTCCGCCAGCGCGTGCAGCCCGTCTTCCAGGACCCGTACTCCTCGCTGAACCCGATGTTCACGATCGGCCGGATCATCGAGGAGCCCCTGACCACGTACAAGCGCGGCACCGCGAAGGAGCGCGGCGTCCGGGTGCGCGAGCTCATGGACCAGGTCGCCCTGCCGCAGTCGATGCTGCGCCGCTATCCGGCCGAGCTCTCCGGCGGGCAGCGCCAGCGCGTGGCGATCGCCCGGGCCCTCGCCCTGCAACCGGAGCTGATCGTCTGCGACGAACCGGTCTCCGCCCTCGACGTGCTCGTGCAGGCGCAGATCCTCAAGCTGCTCGGCGATCTGCAGTCCGAGCTCGGTCTGAGCTACTTGTTCATCAGCCACGACCTCGCGGTGGTGCGCCTGATCTCCGACTACGTGTGCGTCATGAAGGACGGCGAGCTCGTCGAGGCGGCGAGCTCCGAGGAGATCTTCACGAACCCGCGCCATCCCTACACCCGCAGGCTCCTGGCCTCGATCCCGGGCAACGAGCTGGAGATCGACCCGGACGCAGCGTAGGGGCGCGCCGTGTCCGGCATCCGGCCCCCGGCCCCGGGCTTACCGCCGTGGCCGGAGCAGGCGCCCGCCCACGGGCGGGTGGCCCTGCGCCGCGTCCTGGACGGCGACGTGCCCTTGGCCCGGGAGCTGTCGACGGACCCCTCTGTGCCGACCGTCGGATCGCTCCCCGCGCGGGCCACGGAGGAACAGGCCCTGGCCGCGCTCACGGCGTTGGCGTGGACCGTGCCGGGGCTGTACCGCGTGGCCCTCTACATCGAGCCCTGGAACACGCCGTCCCTCCGGACGGCCGAACACGCGGGATACGTCCGGGAGGGCCTCCTGCGCAGCCACCAGGAGATCGGGCGGGGACGGCGCCGCGACATGGAGCTGTGGGCGGCCGTGAGGGAGACCGGCCCGGCGCAGGGCCCGCGCCCGGCATAGGGCCGCGGCACGGCGGCGGCACGGCGGCGGCACGGCGGCGGCACGGCGGTGGGCCCCAGAGCGTTCGGGGCGGAACCAGCGGGCAGGAACGCGTGGAGGCAGGGCCGGTTGGACCGGCCCCGCCTCCGTGCGTTGCCCCGCGGCTCAGCGCTGGCGGGACTTCGGGTCCAGCGCCTCGCGCAGCGACTCGCCCAGGAGCGTGAAGCCCAGGGCGGTGATGGCGATGCACAGGCCCGGCAGGAACGCGAGCTGCGGCGCGATGCCGAGCTCGGCCTGCGCGTAGGTGAGCATGCGGCCCCACTCCGCGACCTGCGGGACGCCGCCGCCGAGGCCCAGGAAGGACAGGGCGGCCGCGTCGATGACCGCCGTCGCGAGCGTCAGGGTGGCCTGCACGATCACGGGGCCGACCGAGTTCGGCAGCAGGTGGCTCATGGTGATGGTGCGCCGGCTCAGGCCCAGCGTCTGCGCGGCCAGGATGTAGTCGGCGCCCTTCTGCTGCATCATCGAGGAGCGCAGCAGGCGCGCGAACACCGGGACCGCGGAGACGCCGATGGCGATCATGATCGCGTACGCGCCCTGCCCGAGGACCGCGGCGATGGACACCGCGAGCAGCAGGTTCGGCACGGAGAGCAGGATGTCGACGAAGCGCATGATCACGTTGTCCACCCAGCCGCCGAAGCCGCCGGCGATCAGGCCCAGGATCATCCCGCCCACGAGCCCCATGGCCGTGGAGACGATCCCGATGGTCAGGGACGCCTGCGCGCCCCAGATCAGCTTGGACAACACGTCGCCGCCGAAGCGGTCGAGGCCGAGCACGTGGTCCGGCAGCTCGCCGGGCCCGGGGATGTGCGTCGGCGTGACCTCGGTGCGGCCCGGGAGCTCCTCGCCGCCGAACGGGGCCAGCACGGGGGCCAGCACCGCGACGAGCAGGAAGAGGAACACGATCACGGCGCCGGCGATCGCCGCCGGGTTGCGCCGCAGCCGCAGGAACGCGTCGCGCCACACGCTCGTGCCGCGCGCCGCGGGCTCGGTGGGCCCGCCCGCGGGCGGGCCGGCCGTGGCGTGCGCCGCCCCGTGGTCAGGGAGGTTCGGATCCGGCAGCCCGGATCCGCTGGCGGGGGGAAGAGACATGCTCATTGCACACGCACCCTCGGGTCGATGAAGCCGTAGGAGACGTCAACCAACAGGTTGATCAGCGAGTAGATCAACGCGATGAAGATGATGAATCCCTGCAGCACGGGGTAGTCGAGGTTGAAGATCGCGTCCCGGAGGAACCGCCCGATCCCGTTGAAGGCGAACACCGTCTCGGTGAGCACCGCCCCCGAGATCAACAGTCCCAACTGCAGGCCGATCGTCGTGGTCACGGGCAGCATGGCGTTGCGCAGGATGAACCGGTTGCGGATCAGAGGCGCCGTGAGGCCCTTGGCCCGCGCGGTGCGCACGTAGTCGGCGTTCATGACCTCCAGGACCGAGGCCCGGGTGATGCGCACGATGATCGCGAGCGGGATGGTGCCCAGGGCGATGCCGGGCAGCACGAGGTGCATGAACGCGTCCCACGCGGCGTCCCACTCCTGGGTCAGGATGCCGTCGAGCACGTAGAAGTCGGTGACGTGCGTGGCGTCGATGCGGGGGTTCTGCCGGCCGTCGGTGGGGAACCACGGCAGCTGGATGGCGAACACCCACTTGAGGATGAACGCCAGGAAGAACACGGGGATCACGATCCCGAACAGCGACAGGAGCACGGAGAAGTGGTCCTGCCACTTCCCGACGTTCCGTGCCGCCCAGTAGCCCAGCGGGATGCCGAGGCCGATCGCGAACACGAGCGCCACGGCGGTGAGCTCGATCGTCGCGGGGAAGCGCGTGGCGAACTCCTCCAGGACGGGCCGCCCCGTGCGGAGGCTGACGCCGAAGTCGCCCGTGAGCAGCTTGCCCATGTACGTCATGTACTGCTCGATCACGGGCTTGTTGAAGCCGTAGGCCTCGTTGATCCTGGCCACCGCCTCCGGCGTGGCCTTGTCGCCCAGCAGCGCGGTCGCGGGGCCGCCGGGCAGGTTGCGCACCCACAGGAACAGCAGGACCGAGAGCCCCAGCAGCGTGGGGACCAGCAGCGCGAGCCGTTTGCCGATGACTTGGAGCATCGCGTCCTCTCGTCGGAACGTGGACAAGGGTACGACGGCGGGCGCGCGCCCGCCGTCGTACCCCCGCCGGGGTTACTTGTTCAGCTTGATGTCGTTGAAGACCTCGTCGTTGACCGGGCTCGTCGGGAACGAGTCCACGCGCTCGTTGAACGCGAGCGACGGGGCCGGGTGGGCCAGCGGAACGGCCGGGACCAGCTCGGACACGTCGCGGTTGATCTCCTCGTACAGCGGCGTCTGCTCCTCGAGGACGGCGATGCCGCGGGCCTCGGTGAGCTTGTCGAACAGCTCCTGGTTGTCGAACGCGAACTCCGGCTTCGTGCCGCCGAAGAAGACGCCGACGAAGTTGTCCGTGTCGTTGTAGTCGCCGGTCCAGCCCAGCAGGTGGATGCCGTGGTTGGCTCCGCCCTGGATGCGGTCCAGGTAGTCCGGGCTCCACTTGTCCGGCTGCGGGTTGGCCGTGATCCCCACGTCCGCCAGCTGGGCGCTGATGTTGGTGAAGATCTGCTCCGGGGTCGGCATGTACGGGCGGGAGACGCCGGTCGGGTAGTTGAAGTCGACCGTGAAGCCGTCCGGGTAGCCGGCCTCGGCGAGCAGCTCCTTGGCCTTCTCCGGGTCGAAGTCGTAGGCCTCGACGTCCTCGGTCCAGCCGTTGACGACCGGCGGGATGAACTGGATGGCCTTCTCCGTGCCCTCGGGCAGGGTCTGGCGGATGAGGGCGTCCTTGTCGATCGCGTAGGAGATCGCCTGACGGACCTTGAGGTCGGCGAGCTCCTCGACGGCCTGGTTGATGCCGAGGTAGAGGATGGTGAACGGCTCGCGGGCCATGATCTTGTAGCCCGCGTCCTCGAGGGCCTGGGTATCGGCCGGGGCGACGAGGTCGTAGCCGTCGATCGTGCCGGCCTCGAGGGCCTGGCGGCGCGCCACGGGATCATCCAGGACGCGGAAGATCAGCCGGTCGATCTGGCCCTTCTCGCCCCAGTAGTCCTCGTTGTAGCTCAGCTCGATCTGCTGGCCGTTGTCCCACGAGTCGAACTTGAACGGGCCGGTGCCGGTCGGGTGCGCCGTGGCGTACTCCGAGAGCACGGGGGCCTCGGCGGTGCCTTCGATCTTGTCCGCCTCGAACTCCTCCATGGCCGCCGGCGACTGCATCGCGAAGGCCGGAAGGGAAAGGGAGGCGATGAAGCCGGCGAACGGCTTGGCGAGCTTGATCGTGGCCTGGTTGCCGGAGGTGGCCTCGCAGGACTCGTAGACCGCGTTCTCCGGGGAGTCGGCGTAGCCCTTGAAGAGCGAGTTGTAGTAGTAGCCGACGCTCTCGGCCTGCTGGATGCCCTTGAAGTTGTACCAGCGGTCGAAGTTCGCGCACACGGCCTCGGCGTTGAAGTCGGTGCCGTCGTGGAACTTCACGCCCTCCTTGAGGGTGAAGTCGTAGCTCAGGCCGTCCTCGGAGGCTTCCCAGGATTCGGCGAGCAGCGGGGCAGGGTCGGCGGTGCCGGGTTCGGTGCCGACGAGGCCCTCGAAGATCTGGCGGCTGACGCGGAACGATTCGCCGTCGGAGGCGAAGGCCGGGTCGAGCGAGGCCGGGTCGGAGGATGCGGCGAAGATGAACGTCGAGTTGACCTCGGCGTCGCCCCCGCCCGCGGTGCCGCCGTCGTCGCCGCGCTGGCTTTCGGCGCAGCCGCTGAGCACGAGCGCTCCGATCGCGAGCGACGTGGTGATGGCGGCGAAGCGGCGGGATGGCCGCTTCGGCAGGCCATTGGGTGTCATGGCTTCTCTCCTGTGGGTCGAGTCCGTGCAAGTCCGGTGTCGCAACCGGCGCGCCCCGGGGATGGGGCACGGATGCATGTGAGCGAGCCTAACGCCAAATGTGAAAGAAGTGTGACTTGGCCCATATCCGTCACAGTCCCAAAATGATCACGATTCGGTGACGGAGGCCTCCCCGGCCGCGGGATCTAGCCGATGCCGGCGAGGCGCAGCAGTGCGGCCGCGGCGGCTCCGGCGATCACGACCACGAGGAACGGCGCCCGGCAGGCCAGCGCGATCCCCGCGGCCACGAGCGCGCCGACGCGGGCGTCGAAGGCCAGCTGCTGCCCGGAGGCGAACGCGTTGACGGCCGTCAGGGAGGCCAGCAGGCCGATCGTCAGCGTCCCGGCGACCCGGAGCATCCGTGGGTGGTCCAGCACCCGCGCGGGCACGAGATAGCCCGCGACCTTGATCGCGTACGCGGCCGCGCAGGCGGCCAGGATCCAGAACCAGACGCTCACGCGCTCCCCCTTCCGCCGGCACCGGACGCGCCGGTGCCCTCCGCGCCGCCGCCCGGCTCCGGCGTCGTACCCGGCGCCCCCGCGTGCCGCCCCGGGTACGGGTCGACGTCCGGTTCCATGCCCTCGTCCTGCGGCCCGCGCCCGAACCAGCCCCACGCCCCGGCGACGAGCGCGGCGAGCAGGATCGGGAGGCCGGGAGGGGCGAACGGGACCGCGAGCACGGTCACGAGGGCGCAGACGACGGCGATCGCGACCGGGTCCCTGCCGCGCAGCCGCGGCCAGAGCAGGCCCAGGAAGGCGGCCACCGCCGCGCCGTCCAGGCCCCACGCCTTGGGATCCCCGAGCGCGTCGCCGAGCAGCGCGCCGAGCACCGTGAAGAGGTTCCAGAACAGGAACACGCCGATCCCGGCCGTCCAGAAGCCCCGGCGCCGCTCGAGCGGATCCTCCTGTCCCGACGCCGTCGCGGCGGATTCGTCGATCGTCAGGTGGGCGGCCAGCGGGCGCAGCCGGGGCGCGGGGCGGATCAGGGCGTTCATCTGCATGCCGTAGACGACGTTGCGGATGCCGAGCAGGGTGGCCGCGCCGAACGCCGCCGGGCCGGCACCGCCACCGGCGAGCACGCCGATGAACGCGAACTGCGACCCGCCCGTGAACATGAGCGCACTGAGCGCTACCGTCTGCCAGAACGACAGCCCGGCGGCCACCGCGAGCGCGCCGAAGGAGACACCGTAGAGCCCCGTGGCCACGGCGATCGAGGCGCCGATCCGGAACGCCGGGGACCGCGTGAGCCTCATTCCGCGGGGCCCCCGGAGCCCGCGGCGAGGCGCTCCTTGACGCGCACCGGGTAGTCGCTCGTGAGTTCCTGCACGCCGAGGTCCGCGAGGAAGTCGACGTCCTCGGGCGCGTTGGCGGTCCACACCCGCACGGTCCGGCCCGCGTCGATCCACCCGCGGACGAGCTCCGGGTTCTCGCGGACGAACGCGACGCCGGGGCCCGCGATGCCGACCGCGCCGGAGCCGATCACCTCGAGTCCGTCGGCGAGGACCCGGTTGAGCACTTGCGTCGCGGCGGCGCGGCCGAGCTGGCCGAGGCTCTCCACGGCGTCCTCGTCCACGCCGGTCACGAGCTGGCACAAGTGCTCGCCCGGGACGGAATCCAGGAGGTAGCGGATGGATCCGGCGTCGAAGCTCATGAGGCTCACCGTGATCCCGCCGATCCGCGACGTGTCCGGGTCCCAGCCCAGGCCCATGAGCTCGGCGAGGACGCGCTCCTCAAGCTTGCGGCCGAACGGGCTCGGATGCTTCAGCTCCACCGCCAGCCCCAGCTCGCGGCCGGAGTCCACCATGAGGCCGATCAGCTCCCGCAGCGTCACGAGCTGCTCGCTGCGCGCCCCGAACTCGTCCGGGATCCGCACGCCCTTCCATGAGGAGACGTCGAGGCGGCGCAGTTCCTTGAGCGTCCGGCCGGCGAGCGCCCCGGTGCCGTCGGAGGTCCGGTCCACGGAGGCGTCGTGGAAGCAGACGAGCTGCAGGTCCTCGCTGAGGTGGACGTCGCATTCGATCCCGTCCGCTCCGTCGGCGATCGCCTGCAGGAACGCGGCACGGGTGTTCTCGGCGAAGGCACCGCTGGATCCGCGGTGCGCGTAGACGGAGTGCATCCACCCAAAATACGCCACCCGACGGGCCCGGACGGCCCGCGTGTGGCCGGGTGACGTGAACTACTGTTGAAGCCTTGACGCGGGGAGCGCGGACGGCGAGGCCGACGAGGACGGGAAGGGGAGCCCCATGGAACCGACGACGACGGAGGCCGGACGCGCCCGGGCGCTGCGTTCGATGAAGCGGCTCGCGACCGGGCTGCTGCTCGCGATGGCCGTGGTGTTCGCGATCGCCTTCGCCCTGCAGGAGCGCTACCCGTGGCTCGAGTACGTGCGGGCCGCGGCGGAGGGCGGCATGGTCGGCGCGCTGGCCGACTGGTTCGCGGTGACGGCTCTCTTCCGCCACCCGATGGGGCTGAGGATCCCGCACACCGCGATCATCCCGCGGAAGAAGGACCAGATCGGCGAGAGCCTGGGCGGGTTCGTGCAGGAGAACTTCCTCGACGACGCCGTGGTGCGGAGCAAGCTCGCCGAGGTGCGCTTCGCCGCGGGGGCCGGCGCGTGGCTCGCCCGGCCGGAGGGGGCCGAGCGCGTGGCCCGGGAGGGCTCGGTCGCGATCCGGGGCGTGCTGGAGGTCCTCGACGACGAGGACGTCCTGCGGCTCCTCGAATCCCTCGCGCGGCGGCACATGCTGGCTCCGGAGTGGTCCTCGACGCTCGGGCGGATGCTCGAGACCGTGGTGCGCGACGGCCACCACCGCCAGCTCGTGGACCTGCTCGCGGACCGCGCCGGGGACTGGGTGGAGCGGAACCGGGCGACCGTCGTGTCGCTGGTCTCGGAGCGCTCTCCGTCCTGGCTGCCGGGCGTGCTGGACCAGCTCGTGGGCGAGAAGCTGCACCGCGAGCTGCTGAAGTTCATCGCGGCCGTCCGCACGGATCCCGGCCACCGGCTGCGCGGCAGCATCGACTCCTGGCTGGCCGCCTTCGCCGCCGACATGCAGGCGGACCCGTCCACGATCGCCAAGGTCGAGGCGCTCAAGCACTCCCTGCTCGGCGATCCCCAGCTGCAACAGCTCGCGGCGGCCAGCTGGTCCAGCGTCAAGGCGGCCGTCCTCGAGGCGGTCGAGCATCCCGAGTCGGAGCTGCGCCGCTCGTTCGTCCGCGCGGTCGCGGACTTCGGAGGGCGCCTGACGCGGGACGAGGTGCTCGCCGGGAAGATCGACGCCTGGCTGGCCGGCGCGGCCGGATACCTCGTCTCCACCTACCGCGGGGAGATCTCGGCGCTCATCCGCGACACCGTGGCGCGCTGGGACGGGGAGGAGACGAGCCGGAAGATCGAGCTCCACGTCGGCCGCGACCTGCAGTTCATCCGCATCAACGGAACCGTCGTGGGCTCGCTTGCCGGCTTGGCGATCTTCACCGTCGCCGACCTGATCCTGCGCTGACCCGCGTCGCTTCCGCCCCCTCCCGCGACTTTCCCGCCCTTCTTCCTCCCGCCACCCTGCCACCCCCTCCGCCTGCTCCCGCGGCGTCGGGGAAGGTGTTGGAACACCTCGCGCTTGCGAGCATCTACCCCGACACCGCCGGGAGGGGTGGTCGCGCGGGAAGTTCGGGCGCGCGGGAGGGGTGGCGCGGGGACAGGCCGGGGCGGCAGTTAGCCCTGGGAACCTCCGCGGCGGAGGCGTTCCGCCTCGATCCGGCGCTCGACGTCCTCTTCGGCGAGGCGGCGCACGCGCTCCTCGTCGGCCGCGGTGCGCACGGACACGGACGACGACGGGGCCCCGCCCGGGGTGCCGTCGGCGCCGGAGGCGAGCTCCCGGCGTCGTACTCCGGCGCCCTGGGTCTCCAGCTCGAGCTCGCCGGGAATGACGGTCGGCAGCGGGCCGAAGGCCAGCGACGCCGCCTCGACGACCTTCTTGCCGAGGAAGCGGTTGCCGACCCCGCCGATGGCCGCCCCGACGCCGAACGGAATCGCGCGGCCCAGGACGGACGCGCCCTGCGTGGCGAGCATCTTGCGCAGAAAGCGGCGCTGGATGTTCCCCGAGATGCCGCCCCACAGCCCTTTCTGGCTGCTCGCCCCGAACACGGCGCCCCAGCCCTGCACGGGACCGGCGCCGCGGCCTGCGACCTGGTGGGTCAGCGAGGAGATCATGGAGCTGCCCTCGTCGCCCATGAGGATCGCCATGACCATGGCGCGCGCCTTGGCCGGGTCCTCGGTGGTGATGCCGTGCAGCTCCGCGAGCGACTGGGCGTAGAGCGCGCTCGCCTCGAGGAAGCCGACCGTCGCGGCCACGGACAGGCCGAGCGAGGCCGCCGTGCCGACGCCGGGAACGGCCGCCGTCGCGCCGACCGCGGCGCCGCCGCCCGTGACGGCCAGCAGGTAGTCGCGTTCGATCAGCCGCGCGAGCTCGGCCGCGGTCGCGTCCGGATGCTTGCGCCGCAAGCGCCGCAGGTAGCCGATCACGAGGGGGCGCTGCACGCCGATCGCCTTGATGATGGCGCCCTGCAGCCCCGCCACGGGCTTGCCGTCGGGACCGAGGACCACGTCTGGTAGCTGTTCTTTCATCGTGGTGCCCACTCTAGGGCCCATGGAGCCTCGCCGGGAGGATTTTCGCGCAGGGCTTTGGCCGACCGAGCCGCGGCCGGCGCGGCGTGGACCGGCGTGGCGTGATCCAGCGCGGCGTGGACCGGCCCGGCGTCGGCCGGCGCGGCACCTCAGGCGGCCGGCGTTCCCTGGGGTCGCGCCTCCTCGGCGGCGGCGCCCTCTGTGCCAGCCGAGCGCCGGGTGGCGGCGAGCGCACGGCGCAGCTGCAGGAAGAGCAGCACGAGCCCCGCGGTCAGCAGCATGTGGCCGAGGCCCGCGATCCCGGCGAACGCCTTGGAGGAGGCGTCGGCGCCGAGGACCACGAGGGAGCCCTTGAGCAGCATCATGCCGCCCGTGAGCGCGGTCCCGGTGGTCCACGTCCAGTAGAACCAGGCCCCCAGCCGCGGCGCGGCGGCGGAGAGCGCGAACGCCTTCTCGAGCGCCAGGACGATCAGCAGCACCAGGAAGCCGAGGACGAGGAAGTGCGTGTGCACGAGGCCCAGCTGGGAGCCGGCGCGGTCGGTGAAGTCGTTGAGCTTGGTCAGCTCGCGGTAGTACAGCCCGGAGGCGACTCCGGCGAACGCGAAGGCGAAGGAGGTCTTGAGGAGACGGAGCACGTCGGTCCTTTCCCTGGGGTCCCGGCCGTGGTCACGGGGAACGACGCCGATGCGCCGGGGAGGGCGTTCGTCCCACCATCGATTCTTCTGCGGCGGGGCCCGGGGCGGATCAACCGTCCGGTTGAGTCCCGGGGTGAGGAGCGCCACCCGGCCAACCGCCGTGCGGGCGGATGACGCGACGCGGCGCCGGGCAAGGGGCCCGGCACGGGGGCGGGTGGTCGTCCGGCACGGGGGCGGAGGCGCGCGGCTCAGGGGAGGTAGCGGCTCAGGGGAGGTAGTGGCGCAGGAACGCGGCGGCGTCGCGCCGCTCCTCGGCCGAGATGCCGTGGCCCATGCCCGGATAGCGGCGGGAGGTGAGCCGCGTGGAGTCCTCGAGCCAGGCGGCCGTGTGTTCGGCGGCGTCCTGGTTGATGACCGGGTCCTCGGGGTCCCGGCCCCAGAAGAACGGCACGCGCAGCGCGGGGTCGGCGGGGACGTCGTCGGTCAGGGCCAGGAGCTCGCTGTGCAGGACGAATCCGTTCAGCCCGACGCCCGCCGCGTAGCGCCCGGGGCGCAGCCGCATCATGGTCGTGGCCATGGCCATGCCCTGCGAGTAGCCGAGCACGGAGACCGACTCGTGCTGCGCGGAGTGCGCGTCCTGCCAGTCGTAGACCTGTTGGACGGCCGCGACGACGGCGGCGAAGTCGTGGGCGAGGAAGTAGTCCAGGAGGAACCACCCGTGGTCGCCGCCGACGGCGAACGGCCCCCTCAGCGCGGCGCCCGTGGTGTTCTCCGGAAGCACGTCGAAGAGCTCCACCATGCGCTGCTCGGTGGAGCCGTAGCCGTGGAGCATGATGAGCAGGTGCGTGCCCGGGCGCTCGGCCGGCGGGCGGGAGAAGACCGCGTGCAGCATGGCCCCATCCTAGGGAGAAGACCGGCGCGGGCGGGCGCCCATCTCCGGGAGCCCGCCCGTACCGCCGGGGGCTCCTACTGCCGCGCCGCCTCGACGGCCGCGGCGAACACGGCGTCCGAGACGGCGCCGGGCCCGCCGAGCACGGTGACCGCGGCCGGGTCGAGGCGCTTGAGCTCGGCCACCACCGGGGCGGGCAGGGCGCCCGTCGGCGGGACCAGCAGGAGCGGCCCGTCCAGCGTCGTGGACGCCGCCAGGGCGTCGATCCCGTTCGGGTTCGCGAGGTACACGTTGTCCACGCCGGGCTCGTAGTTCGCGCGGCTGATGAGCGCGGCCGTCTCCCAGCGCGTCGCCCCGCCGATCCGGTATCCGGTCACGGACTGGCCGGCCTTGGCCTCGGGGGCCGGGCCCGCGGGCGCGGATTCCGGTGCGGGAGCGGGCGCGGGCTTGGCGTCGCCGGTCGTGGACGGGCAAGGTGCTCCCAGCCAGCCGCCACCGCTGAGCACCCAGCACAGGCCGGGGACCGTGGGGGCAGGGCCGGCGATCGCCGGCCCTGCGAGGGCGGCGGTTCCGGCGAGTGCGAGCGCCGCACCGGCGGCGGCGAAACGGTGGGACTTCTTCATGGTGATCTCCTGGGGCAGGCGAGTGGGGCAGCGGGCCGCGGGCCGCGGGCCGCGGGCCGCGGGCCGCGGATGATCGTATCCCGGCATCGGCCATCGGGGCATCTACGCTGGGTCCATGGCGAGAACCGATGCGAACGGCTACGACCCGATCTACCAGCGGCCTTCCACCGGCGACGGCTCCCCGGCGCACCGGCCGGGCTGGTCCGCTCTCCCCTCGCGCTCCGGTGCGTCCGCGCCGTCGGGCCCGTCCTCCGCCGACCCCGCGTCGGCCCCCGCCGGGACCGCAGGAGCCCCCGCCGCGGCCCCCGGCCCGGCGGCCGCCGGACCGGACGGGCGGCAGCGGCTGGATAGGCGGAACGGACTGGACGGGCCGGGCGCGGCCGGGCGCTCTGCGTCGGCCGCGGCGGACGGCGTCGCGGAGCAGGACGACGCCGGGGCCCTCGCCTCCGTGCGACGACGCCGCGCCAATCCGTTCCTCGTGGCCCTGTGGGTCCTGGCCGGATTGCTCGCGCTCGCGGCGCTGCTCGCCTACCGCGACATTGGCGACCTCTACCGGATCCTCTACGGGGCGGGCGGCCAGGGCAGCCTGGTCCAGTCCCTCGAAGGCGAGGGCCCGACTCCGGAACGCATGGCGCGGGCGCAGTACTTCCCGCAGCTCATGACGGGGCTCGTGATGGGCGCCGTCGTCGCGGCGAGTTCCGCCCTGGCCGTCCACGCGCTCTCGTGGTCGCGCCGGAACGACGGGACTCAGGTCCCGATCGCCTGAGGCGGGGCGGCGGCCGCTGCTCAGAGGGCGATGTCGACCCAGACGAGCCGGTGGTCGCTGCTGCGGGGCGGGTGGCCGCCCACGAGCCGGGCGCCGTCCTGCTCCGCGGCAGGCCAGAAGACGCCGGATCCCGTGAAGCCGAGCGTGGCCGAGGGCAGGACGTAGTCGACCCGCAGCGGCCCGGCGGATCCGAAGTCGGCCGTCCGCAGCTCGGCCGCGGCGGCGGGATCGACCGCCTCGACCCCGGTGGAGGGGTGGATGAAGGACTGCAGGCCCGAGCGGCTGCCCGTGACGGCGCCGGGCGAGGACGGCCGCGGGTCGACGAGCGCGGGATGGCCGAGCAGCTGGCTGACGGCCCCGTCGTACGAGTCACCGCGGGACGGGTCCGCGTTCAGGTCGCCAAGCACCACGAAGTCGGCGTCCGGTTCGAGTCCGCCGCGCGTCCCGGCGTCGTCGTAGACGTAGCCCGCGGCGTCGCCACCGGAGACGTAGTCGGACCAGAAGCGGATCTCGTCGTGGTTGCGGCGGGCGTTGCGGCGTTCCTCCCCGTCGAACACGGGGGGCGTGGGATGCGAGGCCAGGAGGTGGACGGTGCGCCCTCCCACCCTGACCGGGACGTCCCAGTGCGACTTGCTGCTGAGGCGGAAGACCTTGGACACGAGCGGCCCGTAGTAGTCCGTCGGCAGGAGGTTCTCCGGCATGTCCTTCCAGAGGAAGCGCTGGAAGGTGCGGACCTGGTCCTCGACGATGGGGTGTTTGGAGTAGAGGACCATGCCGTACTGGCCCTCGAAGTCGCCGTAGCCGAAGTTGTCGGCGGGGCCGCCGACGGCGCCGTCCTTGTCGAGGTCGGCTCCGATGCCGACTCCGGTGTTGGACGGCGCGGTGTAGACGTAGGGGTAGTCGATGCCCTGCTGACCGTTCTGGCCCGTGGCCAGGTAGTTGGCGCGGAAGAGCCCGGCGGCCTCGTGACCGTCGTCGTAGTCGAACTCGTTGAGCAGGACGACGTCCGGTGCCGTGCGTTGGATGATCTCGGCGACGGCCTGGGCCTGCGCGTTGTTCGGGCTGAGCAGGTCGCCGATGAGGTCGCCCGGAGCGGCGCGGTGCAGCGAGGCGTTGAAGGTGGCTACGCGGAGGCCGTCGCCCGCCTGCGCGGCGTGCTCGTGGGTCGAGGTCCGGTGGAAGGCCCGCGGGTCCATGGCGTCCAAGGTCTCGTCCATCCCCCTCTGCGCGGATGCGGGCACGACCGCGGCGGCCGTCAGCACGACGGCCGCGAGCACGGCGGAAGCCGCCCGGATCAATGAACGCATGGATATCAGACTAGGGGGTCGGGCTGTGGGGCGACAGGGGTGTGAGGGGGTGATCGGCACCCGCGGGAGGCGTCCCGCGCAGCCCGCGTCCGGCGTCGTACCCGCGTCGGCACTAGACAGGACGCGGATCGGCGGGCCCTCCGGCCCGCGCGCGCACCGGCCCGGCATCGTTGCCCGATTGATACCCGGCGGCAACAAGCCGGCGGCCCGCCCCGGGCCGCTCGGGGCCCGGGGTGGGGTACCGGTGCACCGCAGCGGCGGCTACTCGACGAGCTTGCCGGCCGTCGAGACCTCGCGGATCAGCGCCGCGATCTCCTCGGGAACCGGCGGGATCTCCTCCCGCTCGATCCCCCGCGCGGGGGACCAGACGAGGTTCACCTGCAGCGACGGATCCAGCTCCGGGTGGTCGCTGCGGTTGTGGCAGCCGCGCGTCTCGCGCCGCTCGAGCGCGGCCTCGAGGGTGGCCCGCGCGGCGAGCGCGGAGGACTTCAGGTCGAACGCGTGGGCCAGGTCCTGGAAGCCGGCGATGTCGGGGTGGATTCCGACGTCGGCCAGGCGCGCCTCGATCGCGTCGAGCTCGGCGAGCCCGGCCCGGAGCCCCGCCTCGTCGCGGACGACGCCGGCGTGCTCGGTCATGGTGTCGCGGATCGCCCGCTGCAGGGCGCGCACGTTCTCGGTGCCGTCGGCGGCGAGCAGCTCGTCGATCTCCGCCCGGGCCTCGAGGACGGCCGCCGCGGAGCGCCGTTGCGCGGTCAGCCCCGTGGAGTGTTCGACGGCGGCGCGCCCCACGATCCGGCCGAAGACCAGCAGCTCGATGAGCGAGTTGCCGCCGAGCCGGTTGGCTCCGTGCAGGCCCGATGACGCCTCGCCGATCGCGTACAGCCCCCCGACGTCCGTCCGGTGGTCCTCCGGCCGGACCCAGACGCCGCCCATGGAGTAGTGGGCCGTGGGGGCGATCTCGATCGGTTCCGCGGTGATGTCCCGCATCTGCAGCTCCAGGAGCGTCTGGTAGACGCGCGGCAGCCGCTGCATGATGGTCTCGCGGGGCAGGTGGGAGACGTCGAGCCAGACGCCGCCGCGCTCGGTGCCGCGCCCCTCCTTGATTTCCGTGTACGCGGCGAGGGCGACCCGGTCCCGCGTCGAGAGCTCCTTGCGCTCCGGATCGTAGCGTTCCATGAACCGCTCGCCGAGGCCGTTCCGGAGGATCCCGCCCTCGCCGCGCGCGGCCTCGGAGACGAGCGTGCCGGCCGCGTTCTCCGGATCGATCAGGCCCGAGGGGTGGAACTGGACGAGCTCCGGGTCGCGCAGCCGGGCGCCGGCCTCGACGGCGAGGCGGAAGGAGTCGCCCGTGTTCTCGTCGCGGCGGGAGGACGTGCGGCGCCAGATGCGGTTGTGGCCGCCCGCGGCCAGGATGACGGCGTCGGCGTGGATCAGGTAGCGCGTCCCGTCCCGCAGGTCGAATCCGTAGGCGCCGAAGACCGTGTTGTCCTTCACGAGCAGGCGGGTGATGTAGACGGTGTCCAGGAGGGGGATCTCGAGCTGCTCGCTCCGGGCGACGAGCGTGCGCTGGATCTCGAGGCCCGTGTAGTCGCCGGCGAAGGCCGTGCGGCGGTAGGTGTGGGCGCCGAAGAAGCGCTGGGAGATGCGGCCGTCGTCCTCCCGGGCGAAGCCCATGCCGTAGCGCTCGAGGTCGCGGATGCCCTGCTCCGCGCCCCGCGCCACGATCTCCACCGTGTGCGGGCTGGAGAGGAAGTAGCCCTCCTTGATCGTGTCGGCCGCGTGCTGCTGCCAGCTGTCCTCGGCATCCATGGTGCCGAGGGCCGCATTGATGCCGCCCGCCGCGAGGGCGGTGTGGGCGTCGTGGCGTGGACGCTTCCCCACCGCTACGACGTCGACGCCCTGCTCGGCGACCTCGATGGCCGCGCGCAGGCCGGAGCCGCCCGTGCCGATGACCAGGACCGTGGTGGAGATCCTGCGTTCCCTGTTGTTCCGTGCGTTCATGTGGTCCACGCTAGGAAGACCTCGACGATAACTCCAATGAATTATCCGAGTGGTTTCAATGCGTTTAGGCTATGAATCATGAATCTCGAGCAGTTGCGCGGCTTCGTGGAGGTCTCCCGGGAGGGGCACTTCACGCGGGCCGCGGCCCGGTTGCACCTCGCCCAGCCGTCGCTCAGCCGGCAGATCTCGACGCTGGAGCACGAGCTCGGCTCCGTCCTGTTCCACCGCTCCCGCGGCAACATCTCGCTGACGCCGGCCGGCGAGCTCCTGCTGCCGCTCGCCCGGCGCATGCTCGCGGACGCCGACTCCGTGCGCCGTGGCATGGAGGAGCTCGCGGGCCTGCGCCGCGGACGGGTCCGGATCGGGGCGACGCCGACGCTGTGCGGCACGCTCGTGGCCGAAGCGCTCGTCGGCTTCCACGCCGCCCATCCGGGCATCCAGCTGCACGTCACGGAGCGTGGATCCCGCGGCCTGATCGAGGAGCTCTCCGCCGGCCAGCTGGACCTGGCCCTCGTGACCGGGCCCGCCGGGCGCCCGGGGGCGGACGCGAGCCTGGACCGCGCCCCGCTGCTGCGCGAGGACCTCGTCGTGGTCTCCTCGGCCGCCCGGCCGCCGCTCGCCGCCGGGGCGGCGGAGATCGGGCTGGCCGAGGTCGCCTCGCTCCCCCAGGTCGTCTTCCACGAGGGCTACGAACTGCGTGCGACGACGGACACCGCCTTCCGGGACGCGGGCCTCGCCCCGACGGCGGTCGTCGAGGGCGCGGAGATGGACGCCGTGCTGCGCTTCGTCGAGCGCGGCCTCGGCGTCGCGATCGTGCCCGCCATGGTCCTGATCGACCGGCCCGGGCTCCGTTCCGCCCGCCTCGCCGGCCCGCGCCTGGGCCGCACCATCAGCATGGCCCAGCGCTCCGACGTCGTACCCACCCTCGCCGCCCAGGCGCTGAGAAAGGCGGTCGTTCAGGCGGCGGCCGCCCTCGTGGCCGACGCCCCGGGCCTGGCCCTCGCGACGTAGGCGGCATCGGCGAGGACGACGACGCCCAGGACCACGGCCCACCACGGGAAACCCGCCGGCTCCACCGGGGCCCCGGCCTCCGCGGGGAGCGGCAGGACGCGCTCGGCCTGGACCAGGATCCGGTGGGAATTCACGCCCAGGGGCGTGCAGGTGACCAGGGTCAGCAGATCCCGTCCCGGCTGCGCGCGCAGCGGATCGGTTTGGGTCGGGAGCACAACGGTCGAGCTCGCGACCCGGTAGAGCAGCGTGCGGCCATAGACGTCGAGCTCGATCGCGTCGCCCGCCTCGAGGCGGTCCAGGTGGGTGAAGATCGTCGCCTGGGGCAGCCCGCGATGGCCCGTCAGGACGGCGTGCGTCCCCGCCCCGCCGACCGGAAGCGCCGTTCCCTGCAGATGCCCGACGCCGTCCATGAGGACGTCGGCCCCCGTCCCGTGGTAGACGGGCAGGCTCAGGTCGAGCGAAGGGATGCGCAGGCGCGCCATGACCCCGTCGCCGGCCGGGTCGAGCAGGCCCCAGTAGGGATCGCCGTCCCGGACCGTCTCCTCCTGGATGGCGGCGATGGGGTCCACGACGCGGCTGCCGTCGGCGAGGGAGGCGTTGTAGGACTGCGCCGCGCCGAGGCCCGCCTCGCGGTCGGCCGGGAACATGCCGTCCACGGCCGCGACGTAGCGATCCGCCTCGTGCCCCTGCCCGAGCGCGGAGAACCAGCTCGCCGCCGGCGGGTAGAGCATGATGCACGTCCCGACGAGCACGAGGACCGCCGTGGCGATGACGTGGGCCGGGGCACGACGGCGGGACGCCCGGTGGGCGCGTCGGCGGCCGCGGGCACGCGGGGCCGGGGCCCCATCCGGGCGGGAGGCGGGAAGCGGGCCGCCCGCCGGTGCGGGGGTGCGAGGGGGCGTGGACCGTGCGGTCATGGTGCCCACGCCCCCTCCCCGTCCTAGGCCGTGCGGGCGCGGTTGCGGCGCGCGGCGGACAGGGCGATGCCGCCCACGATCAGCGCCACGCCGGCGCCCACGAACAGGCCGGCCTTGAGGCCGTTGACGGTGAAGGTTCCGTCGGCGCCCGTGGTGAAGATCGTGTCGTTGTCGCTCACGTCCTTCAGCGGGCCGGCGATGATCTTGTCCCCCTGGGCGTCGAGGGCGTAGAGCTCGAACTCGGCGCCGGCGAGGGTCTTGGACGGCTCGTCCTTGGCGTGCTTGAGGACCGTCAGGGCCCCCCACGAGGTGGTGACCGTGTTGGAGCCGAAGGACTTTTTGGGGTCGTTGACGTAGATCGCGGCCTGGTTGGTGATCTTGCCGTCACCGAGCGAGGCGACGGTCGTCTGCAGGGTCACGGTGATGGCGTTGCCCTGGACGGTGCGGAGCTTCGCCCGGCCGGAGTCACTGAACACCACGGAGAACTCCTGGCCGTCGGCGCCGGCGGTGTAGTCGCCGTCGGCCAGGGTCAGCCCTTCGACGGCGACGGTCGCAGAGGCGTAGCGCAGCCGCTTGTCGAGCGCATCGGTGATGCCGAAGTCGGTCAGGGTCTGCGCGGCCGGCAGCGAGGGGACCTGGGCGGTGAGCGTGAAGGTGACGGTGTCGCCGATGACGTGGGCGCCCGAGT
Source organism: Zafaria sp. Z1313 (assembly GCF_050563205.1). NCBI lineage: Bacteria > Bacillati > Actinomycetota > Actinomycetes > Micrococcales > Micrococcaceae > Zafaria > Zafaria sp. Z1313. The sequence goes on along the minus strand of NZ_JBNWUK010000020.1, from coordinate 16,813 downwards.
CGTCCACGGCCTTGGTCAGGCCCGTCGCGGTGTTCTTGGGGTACACGTGGACGTCGTAGTTCCAGGCGTTCGCATCCGCCATCGGGATCGTGACGAGGAACGGCTCGCCGTGGAAGGCGATGTTGTTGGCCCCCGTGTCCGTCTCCGTGACGAGGTACAGGCCGATCGGGAGACGGGCGAAGGCGGCGGTGCCGGAGTCATTGGTCACCAGCGAGACGGTGTCGAACCCGGCATCGAGCTGTTTCGCGGCCTGGTCCGGGGTGAGCTGCCCCAGGCCCTGCCACGCTGCCGGGTCCGGGGAGTCATCGACGAGTGGCTGGCGGTCGTGGACGCCGCCGACCCGGGCGATCCCTGCACGGCCGTCGTCGTCGACGTCACCCGCAACGGCCGCCAACGGTACTGCTCCGTGCGCTGCGCCAACCGCGCGGCCGTCCGCCGGCACCGCGCCCGTGCGGCGGATTCCCGCGGAGCCGGAAGCGCTCCGGGTGAAAACTGAGGTCAAACCGGGGTCGGTCCACCCGGTGCCAGGGCAGCGGAAAAGGCCCGGAATCCGTGCGTTTCCGGGCCTTGACGGGTGGGCCCTGCGGGGATCGAACCCGCGACCCACGGATTAAAAGTCCGGTGCTCTACCAGCTGAGCTAAAGGCCCCTTGGACCGGGAATCCGGCCCGGATCCATGCTACCGCACGGCACCCGGAGCCCCTGTGCGGGCAGCCGACGGGGAGTATCCTCGGGGGCATGAAGGCAGACCCAGCAGGACCGGGCGACGCTGCGCCGCGCCACCACAAGCCCAAGCCGTTCGCGCCGGCGGACTTCGAGCCGTTCATCGGCGGGGCCGATCCGGCCCGCGTTTCCGAGGCCGCGCACCTGGCCGCCCAGGCCCTCGTGAGCCGCGGCCGCGCCACCGACGACCCCGAGATCACCCGCCGCCTCGTGAAGCTCGCCGACAAGGAGGGTCTCGAGGCCATCGCGGAGCTCTGGGCGGAGAGCCCTGCCCGCTCCCTGCCGGGCGTGCTGTGGCGGCTCTACGCGCTGCGCGCCGCGACGATCCAGCAGCCGGAGCGCATGGCCTCGTTCTTCTCGGCGGGCCGCCACGCCGCCGAGGTCGCGCACGTCGTCTCCGGCGTCGCCGAGCCCCCGGGCGCCGACGAGTTGCGCAGCATGGCGGACTCCATCCTCTCGGGCGCGTTCGACGGCGACTTCGACGTCGCCCTCGAACGCACCGCCGCCTTCTGCCGCGTCGTCGCGCTGGGGCAGACGCACCACGCCGACGCCGCCGAGGCCGCCGACTCCCGGCACGCCAGCCGGCTGACCCGGAACTCCCACCAGCTCGTCAAGACCGCCGAGGACCTCGAGGCCGCCGCGGAGTCGTGGCGCCGCGGCGAGCTCTCCTGAGCCGGCCCGGGGCGGCCGTGTTGACAGGCCCCGGCCGCGGGGAGAACACTGTAGGCGGTGCCGGGCCGCGGTAACCCCGGGCTCCAACTTGCAGCCGCTTCGAGCGGCCTTCCGCCGAGAGGCGTTCCCGGTTCGGCACCATCAAGACCTCCCCCGGAGCGGCTCCGTGTCGCCGCCGGCGCAGCGCGCGGCGGAGCTGTTCACCCCCGATGCGTAGACTGGGGCCTGCTTCATCCTCCCCTTGCGATCCCCCGGCGGTCCCCACGTGAAATTCAGCCTGTTCCCCCAGGAAACCCGGGGCCTGGACCTCCTGGCCAACCTCTGCTCCGAAGTGCAGCGCGCGGTCGACGTCCTGGCCCAGCTCCTCGGCGCGCTCGGCACCGACTCGGCCGAGCTCCTCGACGAGCTCACGTCCTGCGAGACCCGTGCCACCGACCTGCACTACAGCATTCTCACGCACCTCCGCACGAGCTACGTCAACCCCCTGCCCCGTGAGGACCTCTACGCCTTTTCCCGCCGCCTGCACGACGCCGTCGGGGCGCTCAGCGGCGCCGGCGACCTGGTCCAGCAGTCCCGGCTGACGTGGATCTCCCAGCGCGCCTCGCAGCAGCTCGAGCTCATCGGCCGCCAGGCCCAGCTCGCCTTGACCGCCATCGCGGACCTGAACCGCCTCGACGACGTCGAGGAGACCTGGCTGCAGATGGTCCGCCTGACGCACCGCATCAACGGCACGCACCGCGCCTGGCTCGGCGAGCTCGGCGACATCCAGAAGACCGCCACGATCATCCGCCACCGCGCCGTGGCCGACCAGCTGCTCACGGGCGCCGGGTTCATGCGCTCCTTCGCGGACCACCTCGGCCAGGTCCTGGTCAAGGAGTCCTGACGGGCGGCATGGACTCCATCCTGCTGGCACTGGTCCTCGCGGCCACGTGTGCCTTCGCCTTCCTCAACGGCTTCCGCGACATCTCGAACTCCGTCGCGGCCGCCGTCCGCACCCGCGCGCTCACCCCGACCATCGCCGTCGTCTGCGCCGCCGCCTTCGCCTTCCTGGGCACCCTCCTCAGCTCCACGTTCGGCACCTACCTGGTTTCCGCCGTCGAACTCAACGTCCCGGAACGCTCGCTGGGACTGGGCATCCTCCTGGCCGCGCTCGTCTCGGCGGGCGGCTGGGGGCTGTTCTGCTGGTGGCGCGGCATCCCGACGTCGTCGACCCACGCCGTCATCTCCGGCCTGGCCGGCGCGAGCGCCGCGTCCGCGCTGCTCGGCGGCGACGGAACGCACGGGGCGCGCTCGATGCTCCTGTTCGCCGTGCTCCTGCCGCTGCTCGTGACGCCCCTCGTCGCGTTCGCGGCGTCCTACCTGCTCGTGCTCCCCGCGACGTGGCTCATGCGCCATTGGTCCTCCGCCGACGTCACGCGGGTGGGCCGCGGCGCGCAGTCGGTCAGCGCGTTCGCCGTCTCGCTGGGCCACGGCCTGCAGGACGGGCAGCGCACCGGGGCCATGATCACCCTCGCCCTCGTGACGGCGCACGTCCTCGAGCCGGGAACGCCGGTGCCGTTCGCGGCCCAGCTCACGGCCGCCTCCTTCCTCGCGCTCGGCGCACTGGCCGGCGGCTGGCGGATCACCTACACGCTGGGCCACCGGCTCGTGAACTTCGATCCGCTGCGGGGGGCCTCCGCGCAGACCGTCTCGGCGGCGATGCTGTTCGTCGGCGCCCTGGTGCTGCACCTGCCGCTGTCCACGACGCAGGCCGTGACGAGCGCGATCGTGGGCGCCGGGGCGAACCAGCGCTTCGAGACGGTGCGCTGGGGCAAGGTGCTCGGCGTGGCCGGCTACTGGCTCGCCGCCCCCGTCGCGTGCGGGACGGCCGCCGCGGTCCTCTTCCTGGCCCTGCACCCGCTGCTCACCTGACGCGTGCCGGGGCGCCGGAACCGAGGACGACGCCGGGGCCCCACCCCCCGGCGCCCGTCCCGGCGTGGGCGTGGGCACGGGAACGGAAACGGAAACGGCGGGAGCCGGCCACAGCCGGCACCCGCCGTCGATCCCCCTCAAGATCCCCTGAAGATCCCCCTTCAGGGCCTCCCCCGGCCGCCGTTCGTCGGCCGGGGGACGCGTGGACGGCCTATCCGAAGCGGCCGGAGACGTAGTCCTCGGTCGCCTTGACCGAGGGGTTGTTGAAGATCGTGGTCGTGTCGTCGTACTCGATGAGCTTGCCGGGCTTGCCGGTGCCGGCGATGTTGAAGAACGCCGTCTTGTCGGAGACGCGGGCGGCCTGCTGCATGTTGTGGGTCACGATCACCACGGTGTACTCGCTCTTGAGCTCGTTGATGAGGTCCTCGATCGCGAGCGTGGAGATCGGGTCCAGGGCGGAGCAGGGCTCGTCCATGAGGATCACGTCGGGCTTGACCGCGATCGTGCGGGCGATGCACAGGCGCTGCTGCTGGCCGCCCGAGAGGCCGGAGCCGGGCTTGTCGAGGCGGTCCTTGACCTCGTTCCACAGGTTGGCGCCCTGCAGCGAGCGCTCCACGAGCTCGTCGGCGTCGGCCTTGCTGATGCGCCGGGCATTGAGCTTGACCCCGGCCAGCACGTTGTCGCGGATGGACATCGTCGGGAACGGGTTGGGGCGCTGGAAGACCATGCCGATCTGGCTGCGCACGGTCACCGGGTCCACGCCGGAACCGTAGAGGTTGTCGCCGTCGAGCAGGACGTCCCCTTCGACCGTGGCGCCCGGGATGACCTCGTGCATGCGGTTCAGGGTGCGGAGGAAGGTCGACTTGCCGCAGCCGGACGGGCCGATGAAGGCCGTCACGGAGCGTGCGTCGATGTTGATGTTGACGCCCTCCACGGCGAGGAACTTGCCGTAGTAGACGTTGAGGTCTTTGACGTCGATGCGCTTGGACATGTGAAGTGTTCCTTCGGGTGTGCGGGGGCCTAGCGGCCGGTCTTGGGGGCGAAGACGCGGGCCACGAGCCGGGCCACGAGGTTCAGGAGCATGACGATCAGGATCAGCAGCAGGGCCGCGGCCCAGGCGCGCTGGGCGCTCGGATCGATGTTCGTCGGGGAGGTCGGGGTGAGGATCTGGTAGTAGATGAACGTCGGCAGCGTGGCCATCCAGTTCGCGAAAACGTTCCAGTTGATGCTGCTCGCGAGGCCGGCCGTGACCAGGATCGGGGCCGTCTCGCCGATGACCCGGGCGATCGCGAGGGTGACGCCCGACGCGATGCCGGAGATCGCCGTCGGAATGACCACCTTGGTGATGGTGCGCCACTTGCGCACCCCGAGGGCATAGGACGCCTCGCGCAGCTCGTTCGGGACGATCTTGAGCATCTCCTCCGTGGAACGGACCACGGTGGGGATCATGAGGACCGAGAGGGCGACGGCGGCGACGATGCCCATGCGGGCCGTCGGGCCGAGGATGACCGCGAAGAGCGCGGCCGCGAAGAGGCCCGCGACGATCGAGGGGATGCCCGTCATGACGTCCACGAAGAACGTGATGCCGCGGGAGAGCGACTTGCCCTGCCCGTACTCGACGAGGTAGATCGCGGTCAGCATGCCGACGGGCACGGAGATCAGCGTGGCCCACAGGGTGATGAGCAGGGTGCCGACGACGGCGTGGTAGGCGCCGCCGAGCACCGGGGTGCCGTTCTCGACCGAGGCGTTGTCCACCGCGCCGGTCATGCCGTTCATGGACGTGAAGAGGAACTCGGGCGTCAGGCCGGGCACGCCGCGGGCGAGGACCGTGACGATCACGGACACGAGCGGGATCACCGCGAGGATGAATGCCCCGTAGACGAGGTACTTGGCGAAGGCGTTCGTGCCCTGGCGCCGCCCCTCGACGACGGTCGTGGTGATCGTGGCCGCGGCGACGAACAGGACCGCGGTGTAGATCAGAAAGGTGGCGATGCTGAAGCCGCCGAGCGTGGACAGGGCCGCGCCGAGCACGAGGGCACCGCCCAGGACGGCGGGAACGGCCCACCGCGGGAGGCGGCCCTTGGCGAGGGAGTTGCGCTGCGAGGTCAGGGTGGCGTTGCTCATCAGTTGGCTCCCGAGAATTCCTTGTGCCGGCTGATGATCCAACGGGCGATCATGTTCACGGCGAGGGTGATGACGAAGAGGACCAGGCCGGCGGCGATCAGCTCGGCCAGGCGGAGGCCGAACGCCTCCGGGAAGTTCAGGGCGATCTCGGCGGCGATGGTCTGGTTGCCCGTCTTGATCAGCGACGGGATGAGCCCGCCGGTGGAGAGCACGAGCGCGACGGCCATGGTCTCGCCCAGGGCGCGGCCGAGGCCGAGCATCACGGCGGAGATGATGCCGGGCCGCGCGAACGGGATGACGGCCATGGTGATCATCTCCCAGCGCGTGGCGCCGAGGGCCAGGGCGGCCTCCTCGTGCAGCTTGGGCGTCTGCAGGAAGATCTCGCGGGAGAGCGAGGTGATGATGGGCAGGACCATGACGGCGAGGACGATGCCCGCCGTGAGCATGGTCTTGCCGGTCTGGCTGGCCGGTCCTTCGAAGATCGGGATCCAGCCGAGGTTCTCGGCGAGCCAGACGTAGCCCGGCACGAGAGCGGGAGCGAGGACCATGTAGCCCCAGGCGCCGTAGATGACGGAGGGGATCGCGGCCAGCAGGTCGATCACGTAGCCGAGCCCCGCGGCGAGGCGCCGGGGGGCGTAGTGGGAGATGAAGAGGGCGACGCCGATGCCCACGGGGGTCGCGATGACCAGGGCGATCGCGGCGGCGATGATCGTGCCGATGACGATCGGGAAGATGTAGCTGGCGAATCCGTTGCCGCCGGACACGTCCTCGGCGTCCGCCTGGAAGACGGGGACGGCTTGCGCAAAGAGGAAGGCGGCGACGGCGAAGAGGGTGACGAGGATGAGGATGCCGGCGGACATGGAGGCCGTGGAGAAGACCTTGTCTCCGGCCTGGCCCGACTTCTCACCGCGGGTGAGCGCGCTGGTGGACATGGTGACCCTTCGGTCGTGTTGGGCGGCGGCCGCCCCGGGGGATCGGAGGGCGCCGCTGCGTTGAGGGGGTGCCGCGCCTCCGCCCCGTGGTGGTGGCCACGGGGCGGAGGCGGCGGCGCTGCGTCGTCTACCTACTCAAGCATTGACGTGGGGTGCTTGGCTAGGAAGCGACCGTGATGGTCTCGATGGCGGCGATCGCCTTCTCGCGCAGGGTCTCCGAGAGCGCGGCGCTTCCGGCCGACTCCGCGGCGTCCTGCTGGCCCTGCTCGGAGACGATGTACTCGCCGAAGGCCTTGACGAGGTCGACCGTCGCCTGGTCCTTGTAGCTCGTGCAGTAGATGTGGTAGCTCACGAGGACGATCGGGTAGGCGCCCGACTCGGAGGTGTTGCGGTCCAGGACCAGGGACATGTCGATGTCGGCGCGGCCCTCGACCGGGGTGGCGGCCTCGACGGCCTTGGCGGCGGCCTCGGAGGAGAGCTTGGTGTAGTCCTCGCCGACCTTGACGCTGACGGTGCCCAGGTTGCCGACGGCAGAGGCGTCGGCGTAGGTGATCGCGCCGGCGGTCGAGGAGGCGGTCGAGACGACGCCGGAGGTGCCCTTGGCGTTCTCGGCCTGGATGTCGGACGGCCACTCGCCGGAGGCCTCGAAGCCCCACGCATCGCCTGCGGCCTGCTCGAGGTACTCGGTGAAGTTCTCGGTGGTGCCGGACTCGTCGTTCCGGTGGACGACCGTGATGGCGGTGTCCGGCAGCTCGACGCCCTCGTTGTGCGCGGCGATCGCGGGATCGTTCCAGGTGGTGATCTCCTGCTTGAAGATCTTGGCGATCGTCTCGGCATCGAGCTTCAGCTCGTCGACGCCCTCGAGGTTGTAGGCGACGGCGATCGGGGAGATGTAGGCCGGGATGTTGAAGGCGCCGTCGGGGCCGCAGACCTGCTTGGCCTCCTCGTACTCGTCGTCCTTCAGGGAGGCGTCGGAGCCGGCGAACTGCGCGGCGCCGGCCAGGAAGGCCTTGCGGCCGGCACCGGAGCCGTCCGGGGAGTACTGCACGCTGGCGCCGCTGTGGGCGGCGGAGAAGCCGACCTTCCAGGCGTCCATGGCGGCGTTCTGCGCGGAGGCGCCGACGCCGGTGAGGGTGCCGGTGACCGCGGAGACGGGCGCCTCGGAGCCGCCGGCGGCGGGGGTCGTGGCGGGAGCGCCGGTGGCGTTGTCGGAGCCGCAGGCGGTCAGGGCCAGGGCGGCGACGGACAGGACAACGGCTGCTTGGCCGAAGCGGGTAACCTTCACGAGTTTTCCTTCGTCGAGTGCTCGGGGGGAACGGGTCCCCGTCAGTGGTGGATGCCGGGCAACCACGTGCTCCGGGCCGGCGCGGTGCGGTGTTCGCCGTCGCGCTCCGTACTTGAAGGTAGGGGCGCGAGGTAACGGAACCTTCCGCCGAAAGTGAACGGGGGGTGAACGGAACTGGCATTTTGAACCTTTTCCGCGCGGAGGGGCTGGTTTGCCGCGGCATTCGGCGGTAGTGGGGGGGCGGCGGTGATTCCCGTCACGGCGCGGCCCGCGTGCCAGACTGGTTTCATGACCCGCCCCCGGCCCCTGCGCAGCGCGTGGCGCTTCCTGCGCCGCAGGACCGTCGTCGGCGCGCTGCGCGTCAAGTCCTCCTCGCTCAAGATCGTGCAGATCACGGTGTGCGCCGTCGGCGCGTACTGGTTCGCCGAGGAGGTCCTCGGGCATGCGGGGCCGTTGTTTGCCGCGACGTCGGCGATGATCGCCCTCGGATTCGGCCGCGACACCCATACGCGCCGCACCATCGAGGTCGCCCTTGGCTGCACCCTCGGGATCCTCGTGGGGGACCTGCTCCTCCACGTCCTGGGCACGGGCCCACTGCAGGCCGCGGCCGTCCTCCTCGTCTCCCTCGTCATCGCGCGGTTCCTGGACAGCGGCACGATCTTCACGACGCAGATGGGCCTGCAGTCCCTCCTCGTGGTCCTGCTGCCCGCCCCGGCCGACGGCGTGTTCGCCCGCAGCGCCGACGCGATCATCGGCGGCGTGTTCGCGCTCGTGATCGCCGCGCTGACGCCGCGGAACCCGCGCCGCGAGCCCGCCCGGGAGCTGCGCGCCCTGCTCGAGGAGCTCGCCGGCGTCCTGCGCGACTCCTCGGCGGCCCTGCGCGCCTCCGACTCGACACGGGCCTGGCACGCGCTGATCCGGGCCCGGGGCACCCAGCAGCTCATGGACGCCCTGCCCTCCTCGATGCGCGGGGCGCGCGAGATCGCGACGCTCTCCCCCGCCTACCGCAGCCAGCGCGGGGAGGTGGAGCGGCTCGCCCGGCTCGCGGACAAGACCGACCTGGCCGTCCGCAACTCCCGCGTCTTCACGCGCCGGCTCACCTCCGTGATCACGCACGCGGCGCTAAGCGACGAGGCCATCGACGCGCTCTCCCAGTTCCTCGACGAGGTCGCCGACGGCGTCGACACCCTGGGCCGCTCCGTCGTCGAACCGAGCCAGCCGGCTCGCGACCGGGCCGAGCACGGGGCCCGCAAGGAGCTCGCCTCCTCGGCTGCGCGCCTGAGTCCGGAGGCCTTCGGCGTCTCGGGCCTCCAAGGCGAGGGGATCGTGCTCCTGCTGCGCCCGATGCTCGTGGACCTGCTCGAGGCGGCGGGCCTCGACAACGAGGAGGCCGCGGGCTACCTGCCGCGCCTCCGGTCCTGACCGCCGGGGCCGCCAGCCGCGCCCGCGCCCCCAATCGTCGGGGCCAGCGGCTAGCCTTGTGACCCATGGCCACGAAGTCCTCCACGCGCACCAAGCCCGCTTCCGGCTACCGCTGCACCGAGTGCGGCTGGACCACCGTGAAGTGGGTCGGCCGCTGCGGCGAGTGCCAGGCGTGGGGAACGGTCGAGGAGACGGGCCAGACGGTCGCCCGGACGACGCCGGCGACGGTGATCGCCCATCCCGCCCCCGCGATCGGCGACGTCGACGCGACGGCGGCCGGCTACCGCCCCACGGGCGTGGGCGAGCTGGACCGCGTCCTCGGCGGCGGCCTCGTCCCCGGGGCGGTGATCCTGCTGGCGGGCGAACCGGGCGTCGGCAAGTCCACGCTGCTGCTGGACGTCGCGGCTCGGACGGCCCGCGGCGGGCGCCGCGTCCTCTACGTCACGGGCGAGGAGTCAGCGGCCCAGGTGCGCATGCGGGCCGATCGCATCGGGGCACTCGCGGACACGCTGCACCTGACCGCCGAGACGGACCTCGGGATCGCGCTCGGACAAGTGGAGCGGCTCGCCCCGGACCTGCTCATCGTGGACTCCGTGCAGACGCTCTCCTCGTCCGAGGTCGAGGGCGCGGCCGGCGGCGTCACCCAGGTCCGCGAGGTCGCAGCCTCCCTGATCAACGCCGCGAAGAAGCGGCACATGGCCACGCTGCTCGTCGGCCACGTCACGAAGGAGGGCTCGATCGCGGGACCGCGCCTCCTCGAGCACCTCGTGGACGTGGTCTGCCAGTTCGACGGCGAGCGCCACTCCCGCCTGCGCCTGCTGCGGGCCGTCAAGAACCGCTACGGTCCGACGGACGAGGTGGGCTGCTTCGACCTCACCGAGACCGGCATCGAGGGGCTCGCCGATCCCAGCGGGCTGTTCGTGACCCGGACCCGTGAACCGGTCTCCGGCACGTGCATCACGGTCACCGTGGAGGGCCGGCGCCCACTCGTCGCCGAGGTCCAGGCCCTCATCGCCAAGTCCTCCACCGCCCAGCCGCGCCGGGCCACGAGCGGACTGGACTCCTCCCGCACGGCGATGGTCCTGGCCGTTCTGCAGAGCCGGGCCGGCCTGGACCTGTCCAGCCAGGACTCCTACGTCGCCACGGTCGGCGGCGTGCGCCTCGCCGAGCCGGCCGTCGATCTCGCGGCCGCGCTGGCCGTCGCCGGGGCGCGGATGGACCGCCCGCTCTCCTCGCGGATGGTGGTGTTCGGCGAGGTCGGCCTCGCCGGCGAGGTCCGCCCCGTCCCGGACATCTCTCGCCGGATCACCGAGGCCGAGCGGCTCGGCTTCGGGTACGCGATCGTCCCCGCCTCCCCCAACGGCCCCGGCACCGTCCCCGAGGGCTTCCGCGTCAAGGAGGTCGGCACGCTCAACGAGGCCCTCGAGATCGCCTTCCCCGGCGGGGAGCAGGAAGGATAGGCGCGCGCGGCGTCCGGCGTCGTACCCTTCCCCCTACGATGGTGGTAGCCGCCCCGGAAGGACAACCACCATGGCCAAGAGCCCCGAAGACGCGCTGCGGACGACCCTCGCCCGAGTCGCGCCCGGCACCCATCTGCGCGACGGACTCGAGCGCATCCTGAGGGGGCGCACCGGCGCGCTGATCGTCCTCGGCTCCGACCGGGTCGTGGACTCCATCTGCTCGGGCGGCTTCGACATCGACATCCCGTTCACCCCGACGCGGCTGCGCGAGCTCGCCAAGATGGACGGTGCGATCGTCTGCGACAAGGACGCCTCCAACATCCTCAAGGCGGCCGTGCAGCTGGTCCCGGACCACACGATCCCCACGCAGGAGTCGGGCACGCGCCACCGCACGGCCGAGCGCGTGGCCATCCAGACCGGGCTGCCCGTCATCTCCGTCTCCCAGTCCATGCAGATCATCGCCGTGTACGTGCAGGGGATCCGCCACGTCCTGGAGGGCTCCGAGCCCGTCCTCGCCCGCGCCAACCAGGCCCTCGCGACGCTCGAGCGCTACCGCAACCGCCTGGACCAGGTCACCGCCACGCTCTCGGCGCTGGAGATCGAGGCGACGGTCACGGTCCGCGACGTCGCCGTGGTCCTGCAGCGGCAGGAGATGGTGCGCCGGATCTCCGAGGAGATCGCCCAGTACGTCCTGGAGCTCGGCGTCGACGGCCGGCTCCTGGCCCTGCAGCTCGACGAACTCAGCGCGGGGCTGGGCCCCGGCAGCGACCTGCTGCTCAGGGACTACGCGGAGCTGGACTCGCAGCAGGAGATCGACGCCGCGCTCGCGCGGCTGCAGGGGTTCTCCTCGACCGAGATGATCGACCTGTCCCGGATCGCCACCGTCCTCGGCGTCACGCCGGGCACCGATTCGCTCGAGGCGATCGTGCACCCGAAGGGCTTCCGGCTCGTCGCGGGGATCAAAGCCGTGCCGCGCGCCGTCGCCGACCGGCTCGTGGCGAGCTTCGACGGGCTGCAGCGGCTCATGGCCGCCAACATCGAGGACCTCATGAACGTCGACGGGATCGGCGAGCAGCGGGCCCGGACCATCCGTGAAGGGCTCTCGCGGATCGCCGAATCGAGCCTCCTGGACCGCTTCTCCTAGGATTCCGACGCCGGGGCCCGGCCGCGCGCGGCGGACCGCCTTGGACGCGGCGACCGCGACGGGGGCTGGCGTGGCTGGCGGGACGGGCAGCCGCGACGATTGCCTCCGCGCGTCCCCGCCGGACGCGCTCTAGCGCAACTGGAAGGGCGCCTTGTTGCTCGTCAGCTCGCCGAGCTTGGCCGTGAAGACATAGGTGCCGGGGCGGGGCTTGGTCGCGACCGCCTCGCAGCCGGGGGCGCTGCGGACGCGCTCCCACGTGAAGCGGGCGGTCTCCTGGCCTCCGGGCTTGATCTCGAGCTCCACGGTGGTGGGCTCGGTCCGGCAGTCGCTGCTGTTGAAGATCCGGTCGTCACCGCTGAGGACCTGGAACTCCTGTTGCCCGGTGCCGACGTTGACCGTGCAGGGCGCCTGGCCCTGGTTGCCGACGGTCATGATCAGCACGGGGTTCTCGTTGGCCCCGTAGGCGCTCTGGTCCGTCTCGGCGCTGACAACGACGTCGCCCGCGACGCAGCTCGGGGATTCCGGGGCCCCGCTCGGCTCCCCCGCGTCCGACGCCGGGGCCGAGCCTTCCGGGGCGCCGCTCTCCGACGCGCCGCCCCCGGTTCCGTCCGGGTCGTTGCCCGGGGCCGAGGTGCCGGACCCCTGCGGGGCGCCCTGACCGTCGTCGGAACCGGAGAAGAGGGAGGCGAGAGCGAAGCCGGCCCAGACCAGCAGTCCCAGCACCACGAGCAGCACGATTCCCGCGGCGAGCCGGCGCCTCCGGTACACGGCGGGGCTCGGACGGCGCGGGGGCCGAGGGTGCTGTTGTGCCATGCTTCTAGGCTATGAGCCCGCGTGCGGGCGCCCCCGTTCCCACGCCGGGCACTAGAGTATTGGTGCCGGGAAGCACCCGACCCGTCAGGTGCGGCCCCGCACCCGGCCGGCGTCCGGCGTCGGGCTGGGGCCGATGAGGGCCCGGCGTTCCCGCCTGGACGCGGCCCGAAGCGCACCCGGAGAGCCCTTGAGGGTTCTGGAGAGGAGAGCCGTGCCCGCGACGACCGACACGACCGCGCTGCACCGCGGCATCACCGACTGGTTCGACGTCCACGCGCGCGACTTGCCGTGGCGGCGGGCGGAGCGGACCCCGTGGGGCGTGATGGTCAGCGAGTTCATGCTCCAGCAAACCCCCGTGGTGCGCGTCCTGCCGGTGTGGGAGGAATGGATGGAGCGCTGGCCGACGCCGTCCGCGCTCGCCGTCGAACCCGCCGGGGAGGCGCTGCGCGCGTGGGGGCGGCTCGGGTATCCGCGCCGGGCGCTGCGCCTGCACGCCGCGGCGCAGCGGATCGCCGAGGACCACGCCGGGGAGGTGCCCTCGGATCCGGGCGCGCTCCTCGCACTGCCGGGCGTCGGCGCGTACACGGCCGCGGCCGTCGCGTGTTTCGCGTTCGGGATCCCGGAGACCGTCGTGGACACCAACATCCGCCGGGTCCACGCCCGGCTCGTATCCGGCCGTGCCCTGCCCGAACCCTCCTATACGGCGGCCGAGGCCCGGCTCGCCGAGGCGCTGATGCCGGAGAAGGAGCACGACGCCGGTGCCCTCGCCTGCCGCTGGAACGCCGCGGTCATGGAGCTGGGCGCGCTGGTCTGCACGGCCCGAGCGCCGCGCTGCGGGGACTGCCCCGTGGCTCAGGACTGCGCGTGGGTCGACGCCGGACGTCCGGAACCCCACTACGTGCCCAAGGGCCAGCCGTGGGCCGGGACCGACCGCCAGGTGCGCGGGGCCTTCATGGCCGTTCTGCGCGAGGCCGACGCCCCCGTGCCGCGCGCGGCGCTCCTCGGCGCCCACCTCTCCGCCGGGGAAGCGCCCGCGGGAGGCGTCGAGGCGGAGGTCCCGACTGGCGTCGGCACGACCCAGGGCCCGGCCACCGCCGGCGAGACCGGGGAGGCACCGGCGTCGTACCCTGCGGCGTACTCCGCGGCGTGGAAGAGGCTTGCCGAGCTGCCCGCGGGCGGGGAACAGAGGGAGCGCTGTCTCGAGGGGCTGCTCGCCGACGGACTCGCGCACGAGGGGTCAGAGGGCATCGCGCTGCCCCACTGACGACGGCCGGGCGGCAGGTCGCTGGCCCCACTGACGACGGCCGGGCGGCAGGTCGCTGGCCCCACTGACGACGGCCGGGCGGCAGGTCGTTGCCTTCCCGTGCTTCCGGCGACCGCGCCGGGGCTCGTAGGCTGGCGCCATGACGGCACACCGGGACGCACCACGGCGGGAAGTGACGGAAAGCCGGGCGCGCGCGACGAAGACCGTGCCGCCCTTACCGACGTCGGCGGCGGCCTTGGCGATCGGCGCCGTGGCGCTCCTAGCCGGTTGCGGCATGCTGCCGGAGCGCGGCTGCCCGGCGATCGGACTCGCGACGGGCGTCTCCTTGACGATCGCGGCCGACATCGTGCCCGCGGATCCGCCGGCCCAGGGGTCATTGACCTGGTGCCAGGACGGGGCGTGCCACGAAGTGGTGCTCGAGCTCTTCGCGGGTTCCGACACCGTGGATCTCGGGTGCGACGGCGACGGCCCCGACGATGCCTGTTCCGCTTCCTCCGTCCCCAACGGGACGCTCCATGGCTTCTGGCCGGCGCCCGAGCTACTCCCCGGGGCCGTCGAGGTGGCGTTCTCCGCCGAGGGGCTCGACGAAGCCCGGGCCGCGTTGGAGGCCGGCGAGGTCAGCCACGGCGCGGGTCAGTGCCGGATCGCGGGCACCCAACTCGCATTGGTCCTGGACGGGCAGGGCCTCCGGGAAGCGACGCACTGACCGCGAGCCACGCTTCGGCAGGCCCGGATGCACGCTGCCCAAGCTCCTGTCGCCCGGACGCGTGACGTCCCCCGGCCGGCGGCCGCGGGGACGTCAGGCGTTGACGGAGTGGGCAGCTACTGCTGGCCCTCCTGCGGCTTGGCGTCCTTGCCGCCGAGGTGCTGGGCCTGGGCGTCGTCGACGAACTTGTTCACCTTGTCGGCGTGCTCGCCGAGCTTGTCGCCGTGCTGCGCCTGGAGGTTGTCGATGGTTTCGTTGATCTTGTCGCCGTGCTGGTTCTTCAGGTCGTTCAGCTTGTCGCCGAGGCCGCCGAGGTTGTCTCCGAGTCCCATGGCACTACCTTCTTCCGTCACTGGTTGCTGGGGTTGACACTGGATGGCGGGTCCGCGTGGACCCACCGCTGCCTACCTTAGGCATGCCGGGGACGAAGAGTCCACCGTTGCTGTGGACTGTTCACCCATTAAGCGGATGGAGAAATCCGGCGTTCCTTCGCTACCCGGTTTCTCCTCCACAGCTTCGATGCCGGGGGTGTTGTCCACGGTTGCCGGAAACTCTTGCTCATTCGAAGAAAGTTTCGATGATGATGGATTCATGACCATCAACGAGCTGCCGGCGGATCCGTTCCGGGAGGGCGCGTGGGCCGTCCCCGGAGCGGATCCCGCGCCCTTCCCGGAGGGCGGTGTTGCCGCGGCCGCTGCGGCCGCCGGGCCCGCTCCAGGCGGCAGCCCGGGAACCGGCGACGGCATGCCCGCTGACAGCGGGGCCATTGTCCCTGACGACGGATGGGCCGTCCCCGGAACGGGTCCCGCGCCCTTGCCGGACGGGTCCGGGGATGGAGCCGGCGATGGGGCCGGCAGCGGGGCCGTGGCGTTGGCCGGGCTGCGGGAGGCCTTGCGCGGCTGGTCGGACACCATCCAGGCCCAACCACCGGGCCGGCACGCGCTCGCGGGCCTGCTGCGCGGACTCGAGAAGCTCTCCGTGGAGGTCCAACGCGCCCAGGTCATCGCCGCCCGCGCGGCCGAGGACGAGCAGATCACCCTCCTCGGTGCCGCCCCGGGACCCGGCGGGCGGGCCGAGTACCGGGACACCTCCGACTACCTGGCCAAGGAACTGCACATCCCACGCTCCGAGGCCCGGGCCCGGCTCGAAGCGGCCCGGAAACTGCTTCCGCGCACCTCCCTGACCGGCGAACCGCTCCCGGCCCGCTACGAGGCCGCCGCGGCCGCCGTGCACGCGGGCCGGCTCTCGGTCCCGGCCGCCCTGCAACTGACCCGCCGCGTCGAGAAGGCGGCGCCCACGGCCAGGACCCGCCCCGGAGGCGGGACCGCGGAACTGGCCGCGATGGAAGACAGCCTCGTTCAGACCGTGCTGCAGGACGGGCCCGCGACGATGCACCAGGTCGCCGACACCTGGACCCTGTTCCTGGACCCCGACGGCCGCGAACCCAGCGAGGAAACCAAGCGCGCGCTCCAGGGCCTGTTCTACCAGGGCCGGTCCCAGAACCTGCACGTGTTCAAACTCGTCACCGACGACGCCCAGGCCGAACAGCTCTTCAGCGTCTGCGCCCCGGCCGCCAACCCCCGCACCGGCCCCCGCACCGCGCCCCACGACGCCGACGGGGCCGGAGACACCAAGGCCCACAGCACCGAGACCAGTGACACCGCAGACGCCGCCAGCGATCCCGCCCCCACCGCGGCGGCCGACGTGGAGGGGGAGCCGGCCGAGGCGCCCGCGGATGGCAGGACGCGGGCCCAGCACCAACTCGAGGGACTCGTCAACGCGGTCGGGATCGCCCTGTCCACGAACAAGCTGCCCCGCAACGGCGGGAACCGGCCCCAGGTCATGGTCACCATCGACTACCAGACCCTGCTGGGCGAGCTCGCCACGATGGGCACCCAACGCTCCGAAGCCGTGCACGCCGGACTCGTCAGCCCCGCCCAGATCCGCCGCCTCGCCTGCGAAGCCGAGCTGATCCCCGTCGTGCTCGGATCCGCCGGACAGGTCCTGGACGCCGGACGCTCCGAACGGCTCTTCACCGAGGAACAACGCAAGATCCTCTACGCCCGCGACCGCGGCTGCACCGCCCCCGGCTGCACCACCCCCGCCAGCGGCACCGAAGCCCACCACATCACCTGGTGGTCACGCGGCGGCACCACCGACATCGACAACGGCGCCCTCTGCTGCCCCTTCCACCACCACCTCGTCCACGACGGCGGCTGGCAGATCACCATGATCAACAACGCCCCCTACTGGATCCCACCACCCCACATCGACCCCGCCCGAAGACCACAACGCAACACCTACTTCCACCCCCAAGCCACCCCCACCTAAACCACAACCCGACGATCCCCACGGTTC